>CAYVLI010000416.1:0-2727 GCA_964452105.1 uncultured Nitrospinota bacterium | reverse complement strand
GGTTATCGAAGCTTATCTCGGAGAGGAGGAGTAGCGCCGTGCTGAAAGTACAAAACCTGGTAGCTCATTATGGCAATATAGAGGCGCTTCATGGCATATCCCTCGAAGTGACTGAAGGGCAGATAGTGACCATTTTGGGCGCCAATGGGGCCGGTAAATCCACCACCTTGAGAACCATCTCCAGCATAGTTCCCACCACGGGGGGACAGATAGAGTTCATGGGCAAGAGAATCGAGGCCCTGCCCCCCGAAAAAATAGTGAGGATGGGCATCTCACAGGTACCCGAGGGAAGGGAGCTTTTTCCCGAGCTAACTGTATCGGAAAACCTGCGTATGGGCGCTTATTCCCTCAAACACAGGAGGGATATAGGGGAGCACCTGGAACGCGTGGAAGGGCATTTCCCCATATTAAAAGAGAGAAGTAATCAACTCGCAGGAACCCTCTCCGGAGGCGAACAACAGATGTTGGCCATCGGCAGAGCGCTCATGTCGGAGCCCAAGCTCCTCATGCTGGATGAACCCTCGCTGGGCCTTGCGCCGCTCTTCGTACGGGAAATATTCGACATAATCAAAGAGATAAACAAGGCAGGCATCACCATTCTCCTTGTTGAACAGAATGCCAATAAAGCGCTCCAGGTGGCTGATTACGGCTACGTCCTCGAAACAGGCCATGTGGAAATGCAGGACAGCGCCTCGAAACTCCTCAACAACGAACACATGCGTAAAGCCTATCTTGGAGGTTAAAAACCCTACAGGCGAGACTTATACGCCAACAGCCGCGCCTATCAGTAGCCAGGAAGCCGTCGTCACGCTGTTGGCCTGTGCGGAGGACCGCCGCATTCGCCCCTAAAAGCTCCTTCTTACCTTTGGGGATCATAGCCACCTCGTACTGGGCGTCTGCCAACAAACGGCCGCCAATTCTGGAAAGCCCCTGAATAACAGCCCCACGCGCGATGCGCTCGCCGAGGTTTCCAATATGCTTGCCCCTGCATATCAGCCGCACCTTACGACCCTTATGGATGAGAGCCATGGACTCCACACCACTCGTGATTTATCAACGAGCTGTCTTTCCACACGACGGAGAAGACAAAAAGTTTTTTAATTAAATTATTACTTAATATTAATGCCTCGTTTAACGGCGCCGCTAAAAAACCTTAAAGGATGAGCACTTATATAGAATAACCTTGTTTTAAAATAAATTGTATCTTCTATATTATTGATTTTTATGTCTATTTGGTGGCTCGGGTGTAACCCTTTGAAATACAAGGGATTAATTTTCTGCTATTATTAAAAAAAAGCTTGTATTCTCAATTATTTTTGGTATACTTCTGCTTTGTTTAAGAATTTTACAACCCGTCTTCAAAAATATTTATAACCTTTTAGTTTGCCCCCTAAATCCGATTTAAAATTGTTTTATTTTTCATTTAAACCAAAGCAGGACATGGCTTTAAAGGGTTTTCCACAGGTGTGGAAAACCCTGTGTATTACCTCCATCACGTTATTCAAAAGCTCATTATTTTATAACAGTCGAAGGGGGTTATGAGACCATGAGTCAACTATGGAATTCCGTCCTGGGTGTCGTTGAGAACAAGGTTCAGGACCATGTTTTTGAGACCTGGTTTAGACCCACCGAGCAGAAGTCTTACAAAGAAGGCATTCTCACAGTCCTCGTACCCAATAGCTTCTTTCAGGAATGGCTCAACGCCCCGGAATATAGAGCCCTCATAGAGAGCTCTCTTCAAGAAGTAGCCAGTGACAAACCGTTCGTCAAGTTTGAAGTCAATAATCATGCTCCGCCCGATGACTATGCGTCCCCCAGACCATCACAACCGGCGAGGAGCATCGCTTCGGACGACGTCTGGCCAAACCGGCTCAACCCCCTCTACACATTCCAGAACTTCGTAATAGGAGCAAGCAACCAGTTCGCAAACGCGGCGGCCATGGCTGTTTCAGAATCTCCGGCGACAGCATATAATCCGCTGTTCTTGTTCGGCGGCGTGGGCCTCGGCAAGACACACCTTATGCATGCCATCGGGCACCATGTGAGAGAAAGAACCTCTGCCATGAAGATCATGTACGTCACATCCGAGAGCTTTGTAAACGACCTGATATCATCCCTCCAGCGTGACAGGATGGAGAGTTTTCGCAACAAATACAGAAGCATAGATATACTTCTCATAGACGATATTCAATTTATAGGGGGCAAGGACAGGACGCAGGAAGAATTCTTCCACACCTTCAATACCCTCTACGAAACGAGAAAACAGATCGTTATATCAAGCGACCACTTCCCCAAGGATATATCCGGCCTCGAAGAGCGTCTGCGCTCCCGGTTCGAATGGGGCCTCATCGCCGATATACAATCACCAGACCTGGAAACCAAGATCGCCATACTGAACAAAAAGGCGGAAAAATTGAAAATGGTGCTCTCTTCTGATGTCTCCTACTACATAGCAAGCAAGATAAAATCTAACATCAGGGAACTTGAAGGCTGTCTCTTGAGGTTGAGCGCATTATCTGATCTCACCGGGTACGATATCGATATCAATATGGCCAAAAAAGGTCTCGCGGAGATGTTCCACCTCGAGGACAGACCGCCAAGCATAGAGAGAATTCAAAAAATAGTCGCGGAACACTTTAAAATCAACACCTCCGAGCTGAAGTCCAAGAAGAGGAACAAGTCCATCACTGTCCCCAGGCAGATCGCCATGTACCTTATAAGAGAGCA
>CAYVLI010000415.1:0-2742 GCA_964452105.1 uncultured Nitrospinota bacterium | reverse complement strand
GGATGCTTCGGGTGCACGCCCAGACATCGGGTTCAGCTCTTGTAGCTCCTCAACCCGAGAACAACATCATGCGCGTCACCATCCAGGCGCTGGCGGCGGTGCTTGGAGGAGTTAATTCATTGCACGCGGACGCCTTCGATGAACCCCTGGCCATTCCCACCGAGCGGTCGGCGCGGCTGGCCATACGCACCCAACAGATTATCGCCCACGAGAGCGGCGCAGCCAAAGTTGTGGATCCGCTGGCGGGCTCATATTACGTGGAATCCCTAACCGATAAGATAGAAGAAGAGGTGAGTAAATTCATACAGAAGGTGGATGAGATGGGCGGCGCAACGGCGGCAGTTGAGAAGGGATTTTTTCAAGGTGAAATAGCAAAATCGGCCTATGCCCATCAGATGGCCGTGGAGCGCGGGGAGCGCATAATAGTTGGTATTAACGATTTCAAGGTGGATGAAGATTATCCTGTAGATGTCTTTGAGGCCGATCCTGAGGCGGGTAAGCGGTACCTGGAAAAGCTGCGTCGGATAAAAGGAGAACGCGATCCGAATAAGCTCGGCCAGGCTCTGGACCGGCTGAAAGAAGCCGCTGCCAGAGAGGAAAACCTGGTGCCATATACCATGCAAGCCGTAAAAGCCATGGCCACCACAGGCGAAATCATCGGAGCGCTTCGCGAAGTTTTCGGGGCCTATTCCAAGCCTGCAGCATTTTAATTATTGATGAGTGGGGAATGACGCGGAGTCGATAATACGGGGAGAAACTGATTTGGGAAAGAATGAAAATCTGCGAATTTTACTTGCCAAGCCTCCCATAGACACTCACGACAGGGGAATACTTATCATTGCCAGAGCGCTGAGGGATGCGGGTATGGAGGTCATATATGCGGGTCTCAGGCAGAGCTGGGAACAGATAGTTAATACCGCCATAGAGGAGGATGTGAATCTCATAGGGATAAGTTCGCTCGCAGGAGGTGAACGCATACTCATCCCTAAATTCTGTAAGCTTCTCAAAGAGAGCGATGCGGCGGATATACCCGTCATAGTAGGAGGATCAATCCTTGGCAGGGATGTTCCCGTTCTCGAACAGGCTGGCGTATTGAAATGTTTCAAGAGCGGCACAGGAACCCGTGAGGTCGTAGATTGTATAAAAAAGACGCTTGATAAGATAGGGCAATTATAAAATAACGGTGGCTTCCATCGCCCTCCCCTTTTCCATTCACTTGACTTCGGTCAATTACTCTTCTATCAATTCCGTTTATACTTACCAGTATCAGAAGATTTGTTTAATTACAAAAGGGTCCGTTTTTTGACGGTGAGTATCCATGAATAACATGGCGAAGAGCACGGAAATAGAAAAGTTCAGCGAAGAAATACCGCAAGAAATCTACGTTGTGGAGCGCTGTCTTAATTTTCCCAGAGCCAGGAAAGACATCAGCATACTGATTCAGTTTATAGAAATCTATTGCCGACACAACCACATCGACAGCCCGAAAGAACCGTTCAAAGCACAGGGAAAGCTGGCGGCGGTGCTGGATGGTGCCAGGGTGGACCTTTGCGAAGGATGCAGCCGTCTTCTAATGCACGGGGCCACCAAGAGGCTGCTCTGCCCTTTTGATCCCAAGCCGCGCTGCAAGAAGTGTACTGAGCACTGTTACAGCGACGCCTACCGCAAGCAGATAAAAGAAGTCATGCGTTTCTCAGGAATTTATCTTATACGCCATGGCAGGCTGGATTTTATTTATAAATACTTTTTCTGAAAAAATCGTTTGTTGATATAGGTCAAAGATTAATAAACAGGTTGCTGTCATACTGTAATCGAAAGAGAGAAGATTTCCGGTTTTTGCCAACAACTTTTCAGGAGGTAAGAAATGAGTATCGATCAGATGAAGCAAGGTGGGGGTTGCCCGTCGTCTGCCGTCCAACAGTTTACCAAAGAGGGTGAAGGTGCGGACGTAGCCAACAGGGAGCGCATAGGCAAATCTTCCTTGACTCAGTGGCCCGTTCAGCTGGCCCTGGTGCCGCCCACTGCGCCCTACTTTCAGAACGCAGACCTGGTGCTCGCCGCAGATTGCGTGCCCTTCGCCTATGCCGATTTTCACACCGATTTTCTGGCGGGAAAAGCGCTTGTTATAGGCTGTCCCAAGCTGGATGACATACAATTCTATACCGAGAAGATCGCTCAAATAATAGAGGCTTCCGACCTGAAGAGCATTCAGGTTCTCTACATGGAAGTGCCCTGCTGCTACGGTATCGTGCATGCAGCACAGCAGGCCATCCAGGCCTCCGGGAAAGAAGTGCCCCTGGAAGTGGTGAAGATAGGCGTTCGCGGCGACCTGCAGGACAGGCAGGAAGTTGCTTGAGAAAGCAGGCTCTGTCGGAGGGGCTGTTCCATGGAGCTTAAAGAATTAGAAGAGGGGCTTCAAAACAAAATCAAGGGGCTGTTCCAGAGAAGTGTGCCCAGATATTACGACCACACCATGACCGTGGTCTCCAACATGAAAAAAATCCTGGACGGCGCCGATTTCGACAAGGAACGGGTCATCCTTCTTACTGCGGCGGCATACCTTCACGACATAGGATACGCCGCTCCCTACGAGAACGATTATGTGGGAAACATAGAAGATCAATCCGTAAAAATACCCACGCATTGTAAAGCAGGAGTGGAAATTTCAAGAAAATTGCTGTCAGAGTTGGGTGTTGAGGAAGAGGTGGCAGACAAGGTTATTCACCTGGTATCGGTACACCA
>CAYVLI010000414.1:0-2748 GCA_964452105.1 uncultured Nitrospinota bacterium | reverse complement strand
AGGTCGATGGTGACACACTTGACCATCTTCAGCGGCTTTTTTCTGAGGAAACCGGCGAAGACCGCCTCGTCGAACTCGTCTGGCAGTGGCGCAGTGGCCGAATAGATTACCGCCGGGTCCGTTCCAAGAGCCACTGCCGCTTCCAGGCGCTGCCCCTTCTTTTCAGCCAGCCGATAATGCCAGGCTCCTCCTTTATGAACGTGCCAGTGCATCCCCGCCGTCCTGCCATCGAATATCTGCATGCGGTACATGCCCATATTACGGACGCCGGTCTCAGGGTTCCTGGTGATGACTATGGGGAGGGTAATATACCGGCCGCCGTCCAGAGGCCAGCATTTCAGCGCAGGAAGTATCTCCAGCGAGGGGTCATCCTTAATTACGATTTCCTGGCAGCAGCCGCTGTTTACCGTTTTGGGGAATGCGTCTTTGAGCCTCTTCAGCCTTGGAAGCGCCTTGAAAACTTCCAGAATCCCTCCCGGCGGGCTCATCTGGAGGAGCGATTCTATCTCAGCTCCTATGCGGTCAATATCATCCACCCCCAAGGCCATGCTCATCCGCTTGTAAGAGCCGAAAGCGTTGATTAGTACCGGGAAATTAGAGCCCTTGACCTTCTCGAAGAGGAGGGCCGGTCCACCTCTCTTCATTACCCGATCGGCTATCTCGGTTATCTCTAAAACGGGGTCGACTTCGAGCTCTATCCGCTTCAGTTCACCGCATCCCTCCAGCGCCAGAATGAATTCCTTGAGATTCTTGTATGCCATTTTATGTTAAGAAACACCTCTGCCTTTCTGCAAACCCTATTCCTTGAGGTTTTCCATCAACTCGAGGGTGACGCCATCAGGGTCCTTGAAATAGACCACTTTCATTTCACCTCCCAGGACCTGCGGCTCGCTGTAAAACCGGACTCCTTCCTCCCTGAGCTTCTGGCATAACACATCCATATCCGTGACGTTAAATGCGATGTGCGTCAGACCGTTATCGCACTGCCGTCTTCCGTCCTCCATGGGTTTTCCCAGAGGTTCACGATACTGGAAAAGCTCGATGCGCTGATTGCCCGCTTCAAGCATGACTATGCGAGTCCTGGCTCCTGGAAGCCCCACGATCAGACCCAACTTCTCTGTCTTGGCCTCCACATCCATGGCCACCTTCATGCCCAGAACGTCTCTGTAGAATGCCAGGGAGCGCTCCATATCCGAAACCGATATGGCCGTATGATTGATTGAAGTAAGCATATATCACCCCTCTCTGTCTGATTTCATACCATGTAAAACCACCGCCTATATTACCCCAGAAGCCCGCTGTTTTTCAAGGGTTTTCAAAGTTTAGCGGACTTTTCTCTCAAAAATGGTCCACCTGCCAGGGGGGGTGTGTTATAATCAAGCTGCTATTTTAGCAGGTCATGAACATTCCCTTATCGAAAGGCAAGTTCATCCAGGAAGGCGTCGAATGAATTATCAGGTTAAACTTGAGATTTTCGAGGGGCCGTTAGATCTCCTGTTGAATCTGATAAAAGAGCAGAAATTAGACATATACGATATACCCATAGCCCTTATAACCCGACAATACCTTGAATACCTCGATTTGATGCGGGAACTGAACCTGGAGATTGCAGGTGAGTTTCTGGTCATGGCGGCCACTTTGACCAATATAAAGTCGAGAATGCTTCTGCCTCCCCCGCACCAGGAAGCCGATGAAGATGAGGGTGGAGAAGACCCCAGGGCCGAACTGATGCGTAGGCTGGCGGAATACCATAAATATAAGGAGGCCGCCACAAGCTTACGAAGCAGGGAAGAGACGTTCCTTAACGTGTACGGAAGGGAGAACCAGGCCGAATATGAAGGACTGGAGGAAGACGTCTATCTTGAAGTCTCGCTGTTCGACCTCCTATCTGCATTCAAAAGGGTGCTGGATAACGTCAAAGAACGCGAAGGGCAGATAATAGAAGTAGATGAATTGACGGTAACAGACCACATAAACTGGATACTGGAAATACTCAAAGAAGGCGCAGCCACTGAATTTACTGCTTTGTTCAAAGAGGCCGGAACCCGAATGGAGGTGATCGTCACCTTCCTGGCCCTCCTGGAACTTATCAGATTGAGGATGGTTCGGGTGCGCCAGGGGACGGATTTTGGCGGCATCTGGGTTTTCCTGCGAGCCGCATAAAGGAATCAGAGCTATCTCCAGGCAGTAGCAGCTCAATCATACCCGATTACCGGAAGATAGATATCCTGAGGAAGATATGGATCTGCAAACCGCAGGCTCAGTTATAGAATCTCTTCTTTTCCTCGCGGACGAGCCACTTACTCTGGAGAGGCTGGTAGAGCTGTTCGACAGGCAACTCGATAAAAAGACATTAAAAGAAATCATGGAGCGGATGGCAGAAGACTACCGGCGCCGGACGCTCCAGCTCATAGAAATCGCCAATGGCTACAAGCTCTGCACCAGACCCGAATACAGCAATTGGATTAAAAAATTTTTCAGGGAAGAGCGCAAGCGCACCCTCTCTCAGGCTGCACTGGAGACCCTGGCCATCATCGTTTACCAGCAGCCCATCACCAGGCCCGAAATAGAGGAGATAAGAGGAGTTGACGTCTCGGCCGTCCTCAAGAACCTGCTGGAGAAAAACCTCATAAAGATAACGGGGAGGAAAGACGTGGTGGGTCGCCCCATGGTGTACGGCAGCACCTCTAAATTCCTGGAGCACTTCGGGCTGAGGTCGCTCTCCGACCTGCCCCCGCTCGAAGAATT
>CAYVLI010000413.1:0-2749 GCA_964452105.1 uncultured Nitrospinota bacterium | reverse complement strand
ATGGCCGCCACGGCGGTGTTGAAGTGATAGCGGTCTTCGATGTCGTCGGTGACCTTGCGGATGGTCTGATGAGTTTTGCGCCGTATTTGCTTAAAGTGCTCTGGCAACGCCTTCATTGAAGCTGGTGCCTCACAAACCTCTTTCAAATGTTTCTCCAGAGTCTGCATTAGTCGCCAGACGCGGCTCAGGAACCTGAACGCCCCCTCCGCGCCCCGGTCGCTCCACTCCAGGTCCCTCTCCGGCGGCGAAGCGAAGAGCATGAACAGGCGCACCGTATCCGACCCGTACTTTTCCACTATCCGGCTGGGGTCCACCACGTTGCCCCTGGATTTGCTCATCTTGGCCCCGTCCTTTATTACCATACCCTGAGTGAGCAGTCTTGTATATGGCTCTCCCTGCTTTATGATTCCCATGTCCCTGAGAACCATGGTGAAGAAGCGGGAATAAAGCAGGTGAAGAACGGCATGTTCTATACCGCCTATGTATTGGTCTACGGGCATCCAGTAGTTGAGAGCTTTCTCATCGAGAGGCCCCTCATCATACCGGGGGCAGGTGTAGCGGTCGAAGTACCAGGAAGAACAGATAAACGTGTCCATCGTATCCGTCTCCCTCCTGGCTTCTTTACCGCAAATGGGACAATCGACCTTGACGAAAGGGTCGTAGTCCGGCAGAGGCGATTTGCCATGTTCTTTTATCTCAACCTCTAGCGGCAGGACTACCGGCAGATGTTCATAGGGGACGGGAACGGTTCCGCACTCCCTGCAGTATATGATGGGGATGGGTGTGCCCCAGTAGCGCTGCCTGGAAATGCCCCAATCCCGGAGCCTGTAGGTGACGGTACGTTTGCCTACGCCCCTCTCTTCCAGAAACTCACCGACCCTGCCCAGCGCTTCTTTACTGTTTACACCATCGAACGGGCCGGAGTTCACCAGATAGCCTTCATCCACAAAGGCCTCGCTCATGGTCTCCTGATCCAGTTCACCTTCCTGCGGATGGATCACCACCCTCACGGGTATGTCGTACTTTCTGGCGAAGTCCAGGTCTCGCTGGTCGTGCGCCGGCACCGCCATGATAGCCCCGGTGCCGTATTCCATGAGGACGAAGTTGGCCACCCAGATGGGTATGCGCTCGCCGTTCATGGGATTTATGGCATACTTGCCCGTAAACACGCCCTTCTTCTCCGCGGCCTCGGAAGCGCGGGTTATCTTGTCCTCCCTCACCACCTCTTCCACGAATTTCCTCACTTCCTCCTCCTGCTCGGTACCGGAGGAAAGCTCCAGGCAGAGGGGATGTTCAGCGGCCAGGCACATGAAAGTCGCTCCGTAGAGCGTATCCTGCCGGGTGGTGAATATTTTTATGACATCAGCGCCGGCGGCCAGCGGGAAATCCACTTCGGCGCCGTAGCTCTTCCCGATCCAGTTCCGTTGCATGGTCAGAACCCGTTCCGGCCAGCCCCCGCTTATAACATCGCATCCCTGGAGCAGCTCCTCGGCGTAATCGGTGATCTTGAGAAACCACTGTTCGAGCTCCTTCTGGGTGACCACGCTCGAGCATCGCCAGCAGAGCCCCGCCTCCACCTGCTCGTTGGCCAGGACGGTGTTGCAGGAGGGGCACCAGTTCACGAACGACTTCCGCCGATAAGCCAATCCCCGTTCAAACATCTTGAGGAAAAACCACTGGCTCCACTTGTAGTATCCCGGGTGGCAGGATGCTATTTCCCTCTCCCAGTCGTAGCTGAAGCCCAGCCCCTTGAGCTGTCTGCGCATGTAGTCTATGTTATCGAAGGTCCAGGCGGCCGGATGTATCTTCTCTTCGATGGCGGCGTTCTCGGCAGGCATCCCGAAGGCATCCCAGCCCATGGGATGAAGGACGTTGAACCCTTTCATGGATTTGTAGCGTGCAACCACATCCCCGATGGAGTAGTTGCGTACATGACCCATGTGTATTCGCCCCGAAGGATAGGGGAACATCTCCAGCAGGTAGTACTTGGGTCTGCTCTCATCCTCCTCTACGTTAAACTCTCTGTTCTCATCCCAGCGCTTCTGCCACCTGGCCTCTATCCTCTTAAAGTCGTATCTGGCTTCCAAAAATGACTACCTCCTTCTGCAAACGAATCCGCTTACTTCTCCTGTGCCACTCCTGCTATCTGCATCAGTATCCGGGTGTCCGCGTGCAGTTCATCCCAGCGGGTTTTCAGTTCCTCTGCGGCGAACCACTCGGCCTCCCCCACGTCGTCGTCAGGGGTCAATTCACCGTCCGTTATCTCCGCCATGCAATCTATATATATTACATGAAGCTTGGTCCTGTCCTCGCCGTCCGTCACTATACGCTCGAAGGGTATCAACGCTCTCTTTATGTCGATTTCGAGGTGCGTTTCCTCCCGCACCTCCCTGATGATACCTTCATGAATGCTCTCTCCTACCTCGAGTTTACCTCCCGGGCAGATCCACTTCCCCTTCCAGTAACCCTCCCGCTGGGGCACATGACGGACCAGGAGCACCCCTTTCTCCGGATCCGTAATCACAGCGCCCACCGCAACGATTATCCTTCCTTCCTCCATCCTCAGTCTCCAGATATTCTACACCCCGATAGCCAGACGGGTAGCCAGTTGAGGCGGAAGCCCCGCCCTTATTATCTTCTCCTGAGCCGCAGCAACATCATATTCGACTCGAAGGAAATCCACATACTGTTTCTCGGTATCATATATGATGTAGCACGAACGGGGATCCCTGTCTCTGGGCTGGCCCAC
>CAYVLI010000412.1:0-2749 GCA_964452105.1 uncultured Nitrospinota bacterium | reverse complement strand
GTCATCGAAGCCATGGCGTTCAACAGGCCCTATCGGTCGGCGCTGGGTATGGACAGGGCGCTCGACGAAATAATCAAGGGTAAAGGTGTCCTCTACGATTCCGGGGTGGTGGACGCCTGCGTATCTCGCATTACTGAAAAGGGCTACAAGTTCAAACAGGAAGATGCAATCGTTTATAGCAATTATTAGATGCGAATCAAACTCGAATCATGCATCAGTAATTCCTGTCATTCCCGGGACACTGTTCTTTGATGTTGCGGATTGACAAACAGCCCTCTCACACTGTAAAAAAGCGTAACCATAATTGATATACGCAGAAGCTTTTACTCATGTTCCTGATAACTCACTTTTAGAGAGGCGCCGATGGATTCAACAGATCTATGCTATACGCCAGCGTTTGAGCTTGCCGCCCTTATGAGGGATAAGAAGGTTTCTACCGTGGAGGTAATGGAGGCCTTTCTCTCGCGCATCGATTCTATCAACCCCAAACTGAACGCTTATTGCACTCTCATTCCCGACCAGGCCATGGAGGCGGCCGGGAAAGCTGAATCTGCGGTGATGAAGGGAGAGAGGTTGGGCCCGTTGCACGGAGTGCCCGTCTCCATCAAGGACCTGGTCTTCACCAAAGGAATCCGTACCACCGGCGGCTCCATGATTTACGAGAACTTTGTTCCCGACGCCGACGCCATAGTGGTGGAGAGGCTCAAAGCCGCCGGAGCCATCGTGACGGGCAAGACCAATACGCCTGAGTTCGGCTGGAAGGGAGTTACCGATAACAGGCTTTTCGGAATCACCAGAAATCCCTGGGACCTGTCCAAAACGCCAGGTGGCTCCAGTGGAGGCGCAGGCGCTGCCGTGGCGGCGGGGCTTTGCCCTCTGGCAATCGGCAGCGACGGCGGAGGCTCCGTCCGGATACCGGCGAGCTTCTCGGGGATATTCGGGCATAAACCTTCATTCGGGCGCGTGCCTCAGTATCCTGGCTTTTCGGGCTGGGAGACGGTTTCTCACACAGGCCCCATGACCCGCACCGTCAGGGATGCCGCGCTCATGATGGACGTTATTGCAGGGCCTGACGATAGGGACAGGCATTCGCTCCCCGCGACGCAGCTATCCTACCTGAATGAAATTGAAGGCGGCATCAAGGGGCTCAAGGTGGCCTGGAGCAAGGATTTAGGCTATGCTCCGGTGGACCCGGTGGTGCGCGAAATAACCTCGGGAGCTGTGCGTCTATTCGGTAACCTGGGATGCGAACTCGAAGAAGCCGACCCGGATATAGAAAACCCTGAGCACGTCTTCAGAGTGATTGTCTCCACAGATACCGCCGCAAACCTGGGCGATAAGCTCGATGAATGGGGAGATAAAATGGATGCACTTCTCCCTCGGTTCGTGCAGATGGGACAGAGCTTTTCAGGGGTGGACCTGCAGAAGGCCAACCATGAGCGAAAGAAGTTCTGGGACAGCATAAGGCCGTTCTTCGAAAAGTACGACCTCCTGCTGACCCCGACCCTCGCGGTTCCCCCCTTCGATGTGGAGAGCATGGGGCCGAGGCACATAGACGGTGTGAAGGTCTCCCCCACCGGCTGGCTCAACTTCACTTTTCCGTTTAACCTGACCGGTCAGCCCGCGGCGACCGTTCCCGCAGGCTGGACCGATGACGGGCTGCCCATAGGCCTGCAGATAATAGGAAGGCGGCACGACGACGTAACCGTCCTCCGCGCGGCAGCGGCCTTCGAAGAGGCAGCGCCCTGGGCGCAGCGCCGCCCGCAGGTGGATTGAGGGAAAAGAGAATCGGCTTCAGAGGAAACCTTTTTGGAAAAAAGGTTTCCTCTGGCTCCTTCCAAAAACTTTTGCTTGAGGAGGGTTTCTGGTGGGCAGAGAGCACCCTACAAGTCTCTCCTTCCCT
Organism: uncultured Nitrospinota bacterium; assembly: GCA_964452105.1. Taxonomy (GTDB): domain Bacteria; phylum JAUXIQ01; class JAUXIQ01; order JAUXIQ01; family JAUXIQ01; genus CAYVLI01. The sequence goes on along the minus strand of CAYVLI010000412.1, from coordinate 846 downwards.
GCATGCGGGGAGGGCCGGGGTGGGGTTACTCGCGTGCGCCATAGGGTATGGAAAAAGGTTTCTCTTGACATCTTCCAAAGACTTTTGTTCAAGGAGTTGACATGCTGCTTAAAGATAGGGTCGCAATAATTACCGGAGGCGGAAGGGGAATCGGAAAGGCCATCTCAGAGCTTTACGCGCAGGAAGGGGCCTGCGTGGTGGTGGCAGCCAGGACAGAAGAACAGATAGATGCGGTCGCCCGCGCCATAAGAGAGAAAGGAGGCAGAGCTCTGCCATTAATGGCCGACGTTACAGATACCGCCGATATAAAGAGGATGGTCGAGGAGACCACCCGGGAGTTCGGCAGAATAGACGTCTTGATAAATAACGCAGGATATGCGCCGCCTCAAGAAAAGATAATGAACTATGATGATGAAGAATGGGATAAAACGCTGGAGGTGAACCTTCGCGCCCCATACCTGTGCACCAAAGCGGCGCTGCCCGGCATGATCGAGCGCAAATACGGCACGATCATCAACTTATCCTCAGGGTTGGGAAAGGTTGGAGCAGCGGAATTTGCCGCCTACTGCGCATCGAAACACGCCATAATAGGGTTTACAAAGACATTGGCCATGGAAACGGGCCACCTCGGCATAACGGCCAACGTAATCTGCCCCGGTCCGGTAAAAACAGAAATGCTTGATCATACCAGCGAAGAATTCGTAAGGGCCCGAGTGGAGAAGACGGTCATAAAGCGATTGGTTTACCCCGAGGAGATTGCGGGCATGGCCGTTTACCTGGCCTCAGACTACGCCCGGGCCATTTCAGGACAGGCCATCGGCGTAAACGGCGGTAACGTCATGCATT
>CAYVLI010000411.1:0-2749 GCA_964452105.1 uncultured Nitrospinota bacterium | reverse complement strand
ACTTTCTTTTCGGTGCACATATCCATAGGGCAGAAGGTTATACAGGAGTGGGGAACCGAGGAACAGAAGGAGAGATATCTCCCGCATACAACCACAGGCGAGAAGATCATGGCTTTCGGGCTGACCGAGCCGGATGCAGGGAGCGACCCCTCGGGCATGAAGACCAACTTTTATGAGGACGGGGACTATTTCATCTTAAACGGAAGCAAGAGCTGGATATCCAACGCAACCATAGCTGGAGTAATCACCACGTACGCCAAAGACAAGAAGGACGGGCGCATCTCCGCTTTCATCGTGGACAAGGAGGAATCCCCCTTCACAACTCAGGAGCAGAAGCACAAGATGGGACTGTTCACCTCGGACACCGGCCAGCTCTTCTTCGATAATTGCCCGGTGCCGAAGCGGAACCTGCTGGGTCAGAGGGGGAAGGGGCTAAGTGTGGCGCTTTCCACGCTCATGAACGGCAGGCTTAGCGTAGCCGCCAGGTGTGCCGGGGTAATCGAGGACTGCCTCAAGGAATCTGTGGAATACTCGAAGCAGAGGGAAACTTTCGGCAAACCGCTGGCCAAGCAACAGCTCGTCCAACGCCATATATCCAAGATGAGCACGCTTCTCAGGGCCTCCAAGCTCATCACCTACGATGCGGCCGTGGCAAAGATGCGAGCAGAAGAGGAAGGGAGCAGGGCGCTCAGGGACGAGGCGGACAAGCTCATAGCCCAGGCAAAGTATTTCGCCACTAACGCCGCCTTCGATGTGGCGGACCGGGCGGTGCAGGTCTTCGGCGCCAACGGCTATTCCTTCGAGAACAGGGTTGCCAGGCACCTGTGCGACACCAGGGTGACCAGGATATACGAGGGCGCCAACGAGATTCTGGAGCAGAAGATAGCGATTTCCATCCTGGGCAGCGAATATTCGGCCTTCCGTTAAAAAGTCGCCTCATCAGAGGGCGACAAAGGGGCGTGTGAAATCCCGCTGCGGGCGGTAATGCTCTGCGCGCCGCCTGAAATATTTAAATATACTTAATTTTCCCTTGACCCTCGCAGCGGGCGTTTCTATAATAGTTATATGAGCGATATAGCAACTCCTGAGGCACAGAGTGAAACAGGATACAGATGCCAGAACTGCGGCCGAAACAAGGACAAACTGGTCTGGATGGAGGCTCAATACCGGGATGGTGTGATCGGGGGTTACGTATGCCTGAAGTGCGTGCAAAACCTCGAGCAGGATGAGAGCATATCCAACTTCACAGTGGATTGGAAGGACATCAAAAACTGATTCATCTTCCTCTACGCGCTCCCTGTATTATTCTCACTTTACCGACTTGAGAAATTTTTTATAGCGCCACAACCTGCAGGCGGCTCTTGCCGCCTTTTCCACGGTGGGATACGTCGGTATCCTCAGCTCGTGGAGCCGCTTGAAGAAATCTATTCTCTCCGCTTCCAACTCGGCCCTGTTCTCGACCACCCTGGGAAGCACGCATAATATGGGCTTATCACAATCTTTCTTCAAGCCCCTCAGGATGTCGATCATTGCCTTGACGTAGGCTTCCCTGTCTCCTACTTCCGAGCGACGGGGGAAGTTGTTCACCATGAAGTGCAGCAGCAGGATGTCCGCTGAGGGGTCCTGGGCGACCGCCCTGACCACCGGGCCATAAACGTTGAGCATCCTGCCGAATGCGCCCAGGTCCACGGGGTTGGCGGCGCTGGTGTTCCTGAAGGGGATAACCTCGAATATCTTATCCTGGGTGTGCTTGTTGAGGGGGGGCACCCTCAACCCTTCTCTGCCACACCCGTCGGTGAGCTCCACGGAGTTGCCGCCGCCGGGCACCACGATGGCCACGCGGTTACCCTGCGGCAAGGGCAGATACATTGCCGCCAGGGCGGTGTCTGCGAGCTCGTCTATGCTGTCCACGGAGATGACCCCCAGTTGCCCCATGGCGGAATCCCAGATGGAGGAGGAGGTGGCCAGCGCGGCTGTGTGGCTTGCGGTGGCCCGTACTCCTTCCCGGGTGTTTCCGCCCTTCCAGATAATCACCGGTTTCCGGGGGGTTATTTTACGCACCCTCCTGAAAAAGTCTCTTCCATTCTTCAGCCCTTCCACGTAGCCGCATATCACCTTTATCCCGGGGTCGGAGGCGAAGTATTCCATGAAATCCTGGTGGGCCAGGTCAGACTGGTTACCCAGAGAAACTATCTTGTTGAAGCGGATGCCGCGCGAGCTGCCCATGTAATTGAAGGTGAGGGCGTGCCCGCCCGATTGTGAGGTGTAGCCCACCTCACCCGCGCCTCCTACGCGGCGGTTTCCGGGAAGGGAAACCCTGCTTTCGGAACAATAGACTCCGATGCAATTGGGGCCTATCATTCTGGTTTTACCTCTACCGATTATCTCCAGGAGCCTATCCTGAGCCGCATCATCACCGATTTCCTTGAAACCCGAGGTGCAGACCACTACGTACTTGACCTTGCTGTCCACGCATTCCTCGAGGGCTGCTTGCACTCGCTGTGCCCTCACCATTATCACCGCCAGGTACACCTGGTCGGGGACATCCCGGATGGAGGGGTAGCACTTTATCCCCATGACTTCCCGATACCTGGGATTAACGGGGTATATCTCCCCCTTGTAGCCCGCTTCCATGAGAGTGGATTGAAAGGGGAGCCTGTCCCTGCCTTCATCGGGTGAGGCGCCGATGAGGGCTATGGATTCGGGATAGAACAGATCGTGCAGGTCCGGCATGGACAATCCTCCTGAT
>CAYVLI010000410.1:0-2751 GCA_964452105.1 uncultured Nitrospinota bacterium | reverse complement strand
ACCTTATGCCGAAGTAACCGAGCTCACCCATCTTGAGGAAGAGAGACCTGGGCAGTTCTCTTTTTTCTTCCCATTCCTCTATGTAGGGGGTGATTTCAGATTCGACGAATCTGCGAACGTTGTTTCTTAAAAGCCGATGTTCTTCGTTGAAATATATGGATTCCATTGGAGCACAAATCTCCATACAAGGATCGGGGAGCAAAGGACAACTGCACCTGCTACCGCTCGCGCCCCTTGTGGGAGAGCAATCATGGCAGGTCAGCTTTTTGATTTCAACTGGTCAATCTGATGATGCCACTTGGAGTAGAATCGGTAAAAATTTTTCTTGCTCTTCCGCAGTCTTTCGTCTTCCGACATGGCCGCCCAATCCATTCGATCGCAAATCTCCACCGGGAGGCCGGGTGCAGTTTTAAGGAGATACCCTCTATCGCGGATCTGAAAGCTGTAGTCCAGGTCCAGATTGCGGTAAAATCTGAACTTTTCGTCCATGAGCCCCACCACCTTCAGAAGCTCACGGCGAAAGGCGAAACAGTAGCCCAGCATGGCGTCAACATCATCGCCGGGAGCATCCTTAAAATCATGGAGGTTTCCGGTAACCACGCCGCGGGCGCCTGTGACCCCCACTTTTTGGTCTGCTAAAATCTGGCGGATGGGGTCGAATATATCCCCCTTCAACTCGGTGCAGCCATCAAGGAGCACGACGTACTTCCCACTGCTCTGCTTGAGGCCCACGTTCCTGCCTGCGGCTTCGCCCAGATAGTGGTCCGTGTGTATTACCCTCAGGTTTTCATTGAGGGAGGCCAGGTCATCCAGCAGTTCGCCAGTCTCATCCAATGAACCATTCTGGACTATGATGATTTCGACATCGTACCCGGCCGACCAGTTAAGGACACTGTCCAGGCAGCGCTTCACCTCGGGGAAGTTGTCGTGGGCCAGGAGATTCACGGAAAACTCACACCGATCAGGCTCCTGTATGAGAGATTCAACCTCTGCGGCGCTCGACACCAGTTTGCCTCCACCGCCTCTCATACTTATCTGTAATGAGGGATTGCTTATGAGGAGGGACTTCGACCGTGTGTCCATGACTTCGTAGCCTGTGGCCGCCATCATTTCTCTGAGTTCGTCGGCTTCGTTGAACCGCGAGGCTTCTCGGTGAGCCTGGCGCTCTTCAAGGTATTCCAGGATATCATCTGGCACGTTACCGTTTTGGTAAAGCCATCCCTTGATGTCGAGCCCCAAAACTCTGTCGAACTCCCACAACAGCCAGAGCTTTTCCTGTGATGCAAGGCCCGAGCTGAGCATGCGCCACATGATTGTAAGCGTTCTCGGGAGAGCCAGATCATCAGCCACCGCACGCTTAAATTCGTCTTTCCACGGTTGGCATCCAGGGCCGTCGCCGGCTATTCCGCCCGTCTCTTCAGCCAGCAGGGCGGCATTCTTTCTGAGCTTGAACAATCGGACCTGTGCAGCTTTAAGGGAGCGCATGGTAAAGTTGAGGCGGCTGCGATAATGTACCCCGAGGCAGAGGTAGCGTAAGGCCATGGGGTCGTATCCCCGCTTCTCTATATCGGACAAGGTGTAAGCGTTGCCGGTGGATTTGGCCATTTTCAGTCCATCTGCCAGGAGATGCTGACCGTGCATCCAGTGGTTGACCACAGGATGTCCGGCGGCTGCTTCGGACTGAGCTATTTCATCCTCATGGTGGGGGAATATGTTATCCACGCCCCCGGTATGAATGTCGAACCGCTCTCCAAGGTATTTCAGGGACATGGCCGAACACTCTATGTGCCAGCCGGGGAAGCCCTCGCCCCAGGGGCTGGGCCACTTCATCTCACGCCCGGGCTCGGCCAGCTTCCAGAGCGTGAAATCTTCGGGGTTGCGCTTGCTTGGGTCCGTCTCACCCCTGACTCCTTCCAGGAGCGACTCAAGCTTGTTGCCGGAAAGTTTGCCGTAACCTGAAAACCTTTTTACGTCGAAGTAGATGTTGCCTCCGCTCTGATATGCGCAGCCCTTCACCATCAGTTTCTCGATAAGAGCAACCATCTCGGGAATATTCTCGGTTGCCCTGGGATAGTCGTGGGCAGGCAGTATGTTCAGCTTTCTCTCATCGAGGTGAAAGGCTTCCGTGTAATATTGTGCGATCTCCAGCGGTGTCTTGCCTGCAGCCCTGGCGGCGGCTATGACCTTGTCTTCGCCGCGCTCGAGCATTTCCTGTCGCATGTGGCCTATGTCGGTAATATTCTTCACATGCAGTGTGCGGAAGCCGAAGCATTCAAGCGCCCTGCGCAGCCAATCGGCCATCAGGTATATGCGCATGTTGCCAATATGAGGGAACCGGTAGACCGTAGGCCCGCAAGTGTAAATCTTCGCCATCCCGGGCGTAATTGTCTGTATGGGTTCTTTTCGGCCGGTAAGTGTGTTGAACAGAGTAAGCATAAGTCTTGAACAAAAGAGATGTTTAATATTGAACTGTAAAATTAATTGCCAGTATGAATTCTATTCCCCGCTGGAAAGCATGTCAAAGCTGTTTCATAAAAATAGAATGCAGAGATTGAGGCAGCTTCGAAATGAGTAAACAGCATGAATGATCATCTTAAAGCAAAGGGACCCCTCTCAATTCAGATTAAGCTGATTGAAACATTAAAATTGATAAAAAATCCCTCCGCTGAGTTCCAGCAGATGGATATTGTCCTCGGCGCCTGTTCCCCAAAAAGTTTCATCGTTGAGGAAGACGATATGGTCCCTCATGTC
>CAYVLI010000409.1:0-2754 GCA_964452105.1 uncultured Nitrospinota bacterium | reverse complement strand
AGAGTATCCCTATCTTTGCGTTGGGGTAGTGTTTAAGAATGTACTTGGCGTAGATAAGCCCTTCGCTCTGGTAGTTGGGCTGCCAGCCCATGGTCCATGGATGGCCTTCTGAGTCCCCCCACTTGGTGGCGCCGGTGGCCACGAAAAGATGTGGTATCTTCCTTTTGTTAACGTACTGCCAGATGGCGGTATTGGTGGGTGTGCCCAGGGTCTGGAACAAGGCGAGCACCCGGTCTTTCTCCACCAGCCTGCGTATCTGTTCCACCGTCTTGGGGGGGCTGTAGCCGTCGTCGTAGCTGACGAAGTTGATCTTGCGGCCGTTGATGCCGCCTCTGTCATTGATCATTTTGAAATAGGCGGCTTCGCCTTTGCCGATGATGCCATAAGCGGAGGCTGGGCCGCTGTAAGGCATGGTGTTGCCGATTTTTATCTCCGTATCGGTGACGCCAGGACCGTATTTCCCTTTGGCGAAGGCGGGGCCGGTAATCAGCATCAAACTGACGACCATGATAATTAAACAAAGATTTCGCTTGCCTGTCATTGTTTCACCCTCCTTTTAATTTGACAGCAGAGGTCGCATGATTGTTATTGTGATTGGTTAACTTCTCTCTGTTTCAGTTCCTTTTTCAATTTGCGCTTGCTCCATGTTGCCTTGATTGAGCCTGCTATGCCCATTGGCATGGCATACATGAAGGCGATCAGGAAGATGCCGTAAATGGCCCAGGGGGCCGCGTCAGAGATGTCCTGTGCGTAATTGGGGACGAATTGAATGAAGAAAGCTCCGAGTATGGCTCCTGAGATGGAGGAAAGCCCGCCTATTACTATGCCGGTGAGCAGCATGATGGAAAGCATGATGCTGAAGCTGTCCGGAGCGACATACTGCACCACGATGGCCCCCAGTGCTCCTGCTACGCCTGTGTACATGGCGCTGACTCCAAAGGTGAGCGATTTGTAGATGGGGATGTTTATGCCCATGGCCTCTGCGGCTATATGGTGGTCCCTTATTGCCACTATGGCGCGCCCCACTCTCCCCCGGAGCAGGTTCCAGCCTAATACAAAGGTTACTATGAGTACCCCCAGCGAAAGATAATAGAGCCACTGGTCTTTGTTAAGGGGCAAGCCGAAGGGAGCCTCCGGCTCCGTGAGCACGATGCCCTGGACACCTCCAGTCCAACCTTCGAAGTGCTTGAGGAGCTGGGGGACGGCTATGGCCAGTGCAAATGTGGCCAGGGCTAGGTATAGCCCTTCAAGCCGTAAAGCCGGTATTCCGAAGAGGAAGCCTATCACCAGGCAGATAAGACCGGCCACGGGGATTGCCCAGCCGTATGATATACCCCAGCGCTCCATCATGATGGCGGCGGTGTAGGCTCCGATGGCGTAGAATGCCCCGTGCCCCAGGGATATCTGGCCGTTGTAGCCGGTGAGCATGTTCAGTCCCAGCAAAGCGATGGCGTACGCATAGGTCAGGGAAAACTGGAACAGGCGGTAGTTGCTCAACAGGAACGGCAACAGACAGGCGGCCGCAAGTATTGCTAACAGACCGGCTATTTTCCAGGGATGGACTGTTTTTTCTGAGGGGCTGGCCTGCTCCCGCATTGCTATTAATGTGGTCTCAGTGCTGATCTCCATCTCCTATACTCTCGTCACCACGGCTTTCCCGAAAAGGCCGCTGGGTTTGACTAACAGGACTCCGACTATGAGTATGAGCGCAACCGTGAACTTGAGCTCGGTGCCTATGAAAGGGACGTATGTTCCCACGAGATTTTCGGTGACACCCACCATGAACCCGCCGACGACGGCTCCGCCGGGGCTGGTAAAGCCTCCCAGTGTGGCTGAAGCGAAGGCATAGATGAGAATACCGCTCATCATGTTCGGATCGAGAAATACCACAGGTGCCACCATCATGCCCGCCACCGCACCTATCAGAGCCGCCAGCCCCCAGCCCAGTGCGAGCATCCTGCCCACTCGAATGCCCACCAGACGGCTGGACTCCGGATTCTGGGCCGCCGCTCGCAGGGTCAAACCAACGGTAGTGTACCTGAAGAACAGGTAGAGGAAGACCAGCATGGCCAGCGTAACTCCTATGGCTCCAATATCGTGCGGTCCCACTACGATATTCCCGAGGTGAATAGGTTGCCTGGGGAAAGGACTGGGGAAGGGTTTTATGACGTAGGAATATATCCAGCCTGCGACGCTGTTAAAGATGACCAACAATCCGATGCAGACGATAACTATGGTAAGAATGGGAGCCTGCTCTACTGGCCGGATGATGACCCTCTCGATGACCATTCCGCCTGCGAAGGCGATTCCTATGGTGGTGAAGAAAGCCGCCCAGTAGGGCATACCGGCGTTTATCATGGACCAGGCCAGATAAGTGCTGAACATGGCCATTTCGCCCTGAGCGAAATTTACCACATCCGTTGCCTGATAGATCATGACCAGGGCCAGCGCCAGGCTGGCATAGATGCTTCCGTTGGCCAGCCCTGATATCACCTGCTGCAGGAATGTCTCCATGGTATCTCTTGTCTCCGGTCAGTATCCGAGATATGAGCGGCGGATGGAGTCGTCCTTCTGAAAATCTGTGGCAGACCCGCTCATGACCACCGCACCCGTCTCCAGCAGATAAGCCTGGTTTGCCAGTTCGAGGGCCATTGAAGTGTTCTGTTCGACGAGCAGGACGCTCATATCTTCTTCCTGGTTTATAGTTCTTACGATGCCGAAAATCTCCTCAACAATTATGGGGGCCAAACCGTG
>CAYVLI010000408.1:0-2765 GCA_964452105.1 uncultured Nitrospinota bacterium | reverse complement strand
GCGCCTTCCCGTACTTCGTATCTACCTCGGCGACTATTCTGAACCTGCCTGAAAGGTCTCTATCCATATAAATTGTTCTTTCCCTATGCCCTGTTTCAGCGCAAAGGCAATTCCTGCGCTTTGCTTCGAGGAACAGATGCGGCTTCCTGCCGGGAGCGTTTGCCCCTGAGCGGTCTGTCCCTGTCGCATCCAACCGAAATGTCGAAATTATATATTAACCGATATTTGTTTCCCGCGGGCGGAATTCTTTTCCTTAACCGGCGTCATTTATCGTCCGTCTGCGATTCCTTGTTAAGGTAGGCAAACCATGCCCCTTGCCGGATAAGTTTGCCTTGCCAACCTCGGTTTACATAGACAGAACGTTACCGCACGACTATTACCGCCTCCTCTCTAAATGCTTGCTGGACAAGGGTTTAGAGAAAGATGAAAGGTTTGCTCCCCTCTTTTTGGCACAATCATTGCTATCGAAGTAACTTGGGTGGTTACTCTGCCTGAAAAGGCGATAGAGGAAAAAGCGAAATCTTCGCTTATCTGGGAGGTGGTTTTGAAAATTAATGATATTTTACTGCTCCACCCCTTTTCGGGGAAGCGAACTTTTTGTCCTCCTCTGGGAATTTTATACGTGGCCGCTTCATTGCGGGAGGCCGGCTACGACGTTACCGTGCTGGATCTGGACACGAACCAACTGCAGGACAGTGAACTGGTAGCTCTCCTGAGAGAGAAGAAGCCTTTATTCACCGGCATATCCTGCAACGTGGTACAGGTCAACGAAGTGCTGCGGCTCTCCAGGGTCATAAAAGAGGAAGCTGGAAGGGTTGTAGTGGGCGGCCCCATGCCCTCTGCGTTTCCGGAGCTATTCCTGGAGGATAATTGCATAGATATATGTGTCATCGGGGAAGGGGAGGGAACAATAGTCGAGCTGGCCGGCGCTCTGGCAAATGAATTGCCCCTCACGGAGACAGCCGGGTTGGCGCTTAAAGGTTCGGACGAGCGAAGTGTCATAAAAACACCCCCCAGAGACTTCACTACCGAACTGGATAAGCTCCCTTTCCCCGCACATGACCTCAACGGAGACATAAATCGCTACGCCCTGAATCCCAGTCCCGCCCCCAATCCCCCCATAGCAGCAGTGCTGCCATCCAGGGGTTGTCCGTTCAGGTGCACTTTCTGCAGCAACCCCTGGCTGGGCACAAACAGGAAGAGGTCCGTCGAGAACGTTATCCGGGAAATAGAATGGCTGGCATCCGATTTCGGGATCAAAGAGATTTTCTTCTATGACGATTCCTTCAACAGCGACCCGGACTACGTGAAGGAACTCTGCACCAGCATCATAGAAAACGGAATCAGCATAAGCTGGCGGGCGGACTGCAGGGCTAATCACAGGCTTCTGGATGAAGAAATGCTGCGCCTCATGAAAGAGAGCGGATGCTGGCTCCTGGCCTTCGGAATCGAGACGGGTAATCAGGAGATAATGCGCAGCATAAGGAAAGGACTCAAGCTTGAAGACGTGCGTCTGGCCCGGGAGTTGTGCAAAAAGGCGGGCATACTTTTCAGAAGCTTCTTCATGATAGGCAACCTCGGCGAGGACTACCGCACCGTCTTCGACACCATAAAATTCGCCCGGGAACTGGATCCGGACGACTGCCAGTTCTCCATGTTTACCCCCGTAATCGGCACCCCGGCATACGAAACCGCCAGAAAAAATGGATTGATAGTCCCGCACAGAACGGGATGGGAGAATCTGGACTCCTTCCATGCCACCGTATCCACGGATAGGCTCTCCGCCGAGGACGTCGAAGTTCTGCACAAACTGGCCGTTTTGACCGTGCCCAATTTCTGGGCGGCTTCCCTCAGAGGGGTGAGGCCGCATACTGAAGACATAAGCGCCAGGATGCAGGAGGCCTATGGCCGAAAAGGGCAAATGATATATGAGCTCTGGGGTTCCTGCTTGAGGAATCGGCGCGTGAATAAACCAAAACATGGCGTGGTCGTGCTCAATCCGCCCAGCCCTCCCGGATTCACCTCCAGCAAGGACACCATGGGCGGACTCGGGCAGGTTTTCAAAGGGGACTTTCTGCCGGTCATACCTCCGGTGGATATGGCCTGCCTTGCCTCGAGGCTTCGCAGCGAAGGAGCACCCGTACACGCCGTCGATGCCGTCGGCTCCCGTCTGGACGCAGAGCACACCATGAAGTTCCTGGCTTCTCTCTCTCCCGCGCGGGTAATTATGCGAACCTCAGCGCCCACGCGCGAGTGGGACCGGTCGCTGGGAGAGCGGATAGCCGGAGAGTTAAACGTTGAAGTGGAATATTTCGGTCCCTGTGTTGAAGGCAACCCCGGCACGAACTTGCAGGATTATCCCCTGCCGGCCTGGGAGCTTTTCCCCGATTATAACCTGGGACCTCTAACCGGCAACAGGCGCTACCTTCCAATACAGGGGAGCGTCGGCTGTCCCTATAGCTGTGATTACTGCCCCTATCCCGTGACCCAGGGGACCGAGTATGTGGCGCGGGAACCGGAACGCGTCGCCGACGAGATGCTCCATTGGAAGAAGGAACTGGGAGTGGATTACTTCCTCTTTCGCGATCCGGTTTTCTCGATGCGGCGAAAGTGGGTGGAGAAGCTCTGCCGGCAACTGAAAGGGCAGGGCGTTAACTGGCGCTGCGAGACCAGGGCCGACCTGCTCCCTGATGAGTTGCTGGAGAGGATGGCCGAAGCGGGGTGTGCGGGCATAAATCTGGGCATTGAGACCGCAACCGAAAGCT
>CAYVLI010000407.1:0-2773 GCA_964452105.1 uncultured Nitrospinota bacterium | reverse complement strand
ACTTATCGTCCTGCTCTATCTGTTCGCTATCCAGGCTCATAAGAGAACATCCCACAGGTTCAATCTAAGGTTCCAAACGCTCAACATATAAGACGGGTTGACTCTATAGTTTGAATACACTAATTTGCACCATGGCCATAATTTAGTTCGATCCGGAAACTCTCACGATTACCACCTGGAACACTCATGAAAGATGATCGAGCATCCATTCGCTTTCGCCCTCACAAATTCAGCCCTGCGTCCGGGCAAAAAAGGGACACGACCATTTTCTCTGGATTAAACACAAAATAACCTCTTACAGGAAGAGGCGAAGGAGAGGCGGTAGGAGAACAAAGGGCTTTCCATAAACCAGTATAATCTTTTTATATCCCTCCTCACTTCATTGTCAAGGAGAAAATTGTCGGTAGCTGGTCCCCGGAAGGTACAAGGTTACCCCCTGAAGAAGATATTGTGTTCAGGGGAGTATCATACATAACACGTATCTTGAGAGATAAAAAGCGTACCTTCATTCCATCAAAGTTGCGATAATGGTGGATAAACTCGAAAGCGAACCGTAGTTTGTCTCTTGTTCCTACTTCCTTGCGCCATGGTTAAGGAGCAGCTTGACGATCTCGATATCGCCCTTCTTGGCTCATACGGACAGCGGCGTCCTGATGTCCGCGTCCTTTGCATTAGCATCCGCACCTTCCTCTACAAGCAGCCTGACCATCTCGAAACCGCCCTTTGTCAAGATTAAAGACATTTCTGAAATCGCACACGCCTTAAAAACATCCTCATCTTCATTAATCTTTTTCAGGCGCAGCGCTCTTACACAGCATAAAAGTGGGCGCCAGCAGCAACAGGTAAGTGAAGGCCAGGATGAAAAAGGCGTCGTCGTAAGCGGATATGAGCGCCTCTCGCGAAATGAGAACTTTCAAAACCACCATGGACATCGCCTCCGCCTGCTGAGTTGCATTGCCAACGCTAATGAAGAAACCTTTAAACATCATCAGCGTTTGCTGTGCAGTCGCCGAGGACAAGGTCACCCACTCGCTGTTGCTCACGTTATGCACCGCCGTGCGAGCCTCGAGGAAAGTGCTAAACATGGCGATGCCGAACATCCCCCCGATATACATCATCAGGTAAATCATACCCGAAGCCATGCCCACCTTCTCTTTGGGCATATCCCTTACCGCCTCCTTCATCAAAGGCGGGTAGATGATACCCATTCCGCCTCGCAATACCAGCATCAAAACTATTGCAGTAGAGCTCGTCTGCAAGTCCATTCCCGACTGCCAGTACATCCCTATAAAACCAAGGATAATGCCCCCTGAAATGATGAACCTGGCATCGTAGCGATCTGCCAGCCAGCCTGCAAGCAGCATTGCAGCAGCCATGACGAAAGACCCCGGCACCATGAGCACACCTGCCTGGAAAGGCGTATAGAGCAGTACGTTAACCACGATTAAGGGCAGGAGGAACAGGGCCGGATAGTAGCTCACCCCGAACAGAATGTTGGCGACGAACCCCGCGGAAAAATTCCTAAACTTTAGCAGGCGTAAATCCAGAAGAGGGGTCTTCGACCTCAACTCTATAAATATGAACAGCGCCAGACCCACAAAAAACATAACAAACAGGATGAGGATGAAATTCGACGTCCAGCCCTCTTTCTGTCCTTGGCTCAATGCCAGCAGCAGGCTCACCACGAAAACACACATGACGCCGAAACCGGGCAGATCGAAAGCGGTCTTGCTTCGCGGGTGCTCATCTTTCATCACCAGCAACACCAAGATGAAAGCCAGAGCGCCGAAAGGAAGGTTCACCAAAAAGACGGAGGTCCAATTAAATTTGTCAACCAGGTATCCGCCCAGGGCGGGCCCAAGGGAAGGACCCAGCATGCCTCCCAGGCTGAAAACCCCCATCCCAAGCCCCCGTTGCTCCTCAGGAAACACTTCAACAACGATGGCCAACCCAAGCGGCCACAACACTCCGCCGCCAAGAGCCTGTATTATGCGAAAAGCTATGAGGGACCCTATGTTCCATGAAAAGGCAGACAGGGTAGAACCGAGAATAAAGACCAGAACACCAGCCAGGTAGAAACGCTTGTAACCGAAGGTCTCTCCAAACCAGCCGATGCAGGGGATCACCACTGCAGCCGCCAGCATGTAGACCGTCATCACCCACTGCACCCGGTCCACATTCACGCCGAAGGCGGCCATTATATCGGGAATGGCAATGCTCACGATCATGGAGTTAAGGGGAGCCAGCATGGCGCCGATTAGCACAGACCAGGTCAGCACCCATTTATAGGTCTCCTTCTTTCGTGCACCTCCTCCATGTTGTTGCGCCACGAGACGCCCCCCGATTCGGGTTCATGGACTGGTCATAGCTACCCCTATTAATCCAATTTCAAAGCCCTGTCAAGGCATTAAGGCGTTGCATCTGGCAGGCATTCCTATGAGCAGACAGGATTACCGCCCTGCAAGAACAACCACACTCTTGCGAGGCCTCAAATTTCAAGACAAAAAGCCACCTTGGTTTTCTATCCGATTTTCCGCTGTAAAACTGGCCCGTATGCCACTGAATTTAAATAGATATCCCGCCTTAACCTTGGATTTTTGCATCTATTATATAGAGGGGTATTTAACCTCGCCCTGGCGAGGCCGGATACAGGATAACAGGCAGGATTCACCATGCCTTTCTGTCGGGTACGGAGACCCGACAGCACCTGAGATGAAGTGTAGCAACTGTGTTTCGAGTCAAGTTTTTTTAAGTGAGTTGAGTGTTCCACATG
>CAYVLI010000406.1:0-2790 GCA_964452105.1 uncultured Nitrospinota bacterium | reverse complement strand
AAATTCAGGCGCAACTCCAAGTTTAAACCGACAGACGTCTATTTCGTTCCTGCGGGCGATGTAAAATAGATGATACCAACGGTTGTGCTTGATTTAATCCGTATAATCCGGGAATAATACGGTTCAATAATGTTATAGGATGGTTGTGTTCATCGCCGGTTCTGTGATGATTTTGACAAAATATTGTGTAGTATCACTGCTAATTTCAAAGGGTTGCAATGAGCACAGATGAATACCCGGTTGTATATGCGGGCAGCGTGAAAAACCTGCGGGTCATCGAGAGGCCCTCCCCTACTGAGCCAGGCGTCTATCTCTTCGAGTACACGGATGACTACTCCATCTTCGACTGGGGCAAGATGCCGGACCGGTTGCAGGGCAAAGGGGAAGCAATGGCTACCCTGACGGCTTTCCTCTTCGAGGAACTCGAAAATCCATCAACATGGGCGGGACTTGTGAACTCCTCCTGCTGGAAATCTATAAGAGATGAGAAATTCAGGGATTCGCTCAAGGATTCTCCCGTTTTTTTTAAATTGCAGAAAGAGGGTTTGCTGACCCACTACCGTTGCCTCAGAGACGGACATGGAAGGCAGGTTAAAATATCAGAGCTCAAGAGACCGACAAACGTAATCGAAGTGGACGCCGTGAACATCGTAAAACCGGAAAGTATTAACCTTAGCGGTCAGACAGTCTGGGATTACACGGCTTTCCGGCCCGGGATGGATATCTTTCTCGTCCCTATAGAGAACGTCTTCCGTTACGGCATCCCCAGAGGGAGCTCGATGCTGGAGCGGCTGGATAACTTACCCGACTATCATGCCGAGTTGGGCCTGGAAGAGATGCCTGCGGAGGGTGACTGGCTTTCCCGCCCTGTTCTCGAATACTTCACGAAATTAGAGCCGAGCGACAGGCGTCTTAACTTAGAGCAAGCCTTTAACTATTCAGGGTTATCTCCCGAAGAATACATAGAAAAGGATATACTTATATATTTGATTAGCCTCTATCTGATGGACAGGTTCGCCCGGGCGGGAATCGAGGTCTGGGACGGCAAATTCGAGTTCGCCCGCGTGGGAAGGTTAATGCTGGCAGATGCCATAGGCCCGGACGAGTTGCGGGCGGTAAAGAGTGGAGTTCAGATAAGCAAGGAACCCATACGCCAGTACCATAAGCTGCACCAGTCTGCCTGGTACGATAGGACCAGGGAAGCCAAGAAGATGGACCCCGAAAGATGGGTGGACATCTGCAAGGAAAAATTAGGCTCAAAGCCTGAACCGATGGACCCCGAATTCAAAAACCTCATCGAACATATGTATAAATCCTTGACCAATGCCGTCACGGGCCGAACGTGGTTTCCTGAAGCCCTCCCGCTCGATGAGGTGGTTGCACAGCTTAAGCATTCAGGGACCGTCTGACACCTAATTGGTCTATTTATTGCCTCTTACACTTTCTTTTGTTACTATTTTCGATGCAATTATAAAAAAAGGGGGAGAAGAGATGCAGCATAATGGAGGAAATGAAGAAATCAAGAAAGCACGAAGCGCCTGGGAACAGGGAACGCTTAAGAAAGCGCTCCAGAGGTGTCCCGAAAGGGAGGAGCGGTTTACGACTTACTCCGGTATTCCCATCAAGCAGATATATACTCCGGAAGATGTAGAAAAAAAAGATTACCTGAAAGACATAGGTTTCCCGGGGGAATACCCATACACCCGCGGCATCCAGGCGACCATGTACAGAGGCCGCCTCTGGACGATGCGGCAACTGGTTGGCTTCAACAGCATCGAGGAAACCAGAAAACGTAGAAAGGAGTTCCTGGATCAGGGCATAATCTCTGTAGCCCTCTATTCCGGAAGCTGCTACGGCGGTGTCTATGATTCCGATGACCCCCTCATGGACGGGCTCCTGGGACAGGGCAACAGCGCAGGCGGAGACACCCTCCAAGACGCCCGGGAGACACTCGAAGGCTTCGATCTTGAGCAGGTGAGCGTCAATTTTCCAGGCGGGCAGCCCACCGCGATAATAGACCTGGCCAAATACCTGGTGGTAGCCCAGGAGAAAGAAACTCCCTTCCAACTCCTGCGCGGGACACTGCAGAATGACACCCTCTCCATGTTCATTTCCAATCACTATTATGAGTTCCCTATCAAGCATGCCATGCGCCTCATGGTGGATATCATCAAGTACTGCTGCAAGAACCTGCCGCAATTCAACCCCATAAGCATCAGCCCTCAGCATCAGCGCGAAGCCGGTGGAACGGCCATTCAGGAGGTGGCCATATCCTTCTGCAATGCCATCTCATACGTGCAGGCTTGCATCGATGCAGGCATGGATGTCGATGATTTTGCGCCCAGATTTTCCTGGAACTTCGGTGTTCACACAGATTTGTTCGAGGAAGCGGCGAAATTCCGCGCCGCCCGCCGCCTCTGGGCCCGGATAATGAGGGAACGCTTTGAGGCTAAAAACCCCCGCTCGTGGATGCTCCGGGTGCACGCCCAAACGTCGGGCTCAGCTCTTGTGGCACCTCAACCTGAGAACAACATCATGCGCGTCACCATCCAAGCGCTTGCTGCGGTGCTCGGAGGAGTTAATTCACTGCACACAGACGCCTTCGATGAACCCTTAGCCATTCCCACAGAGCGGTCGGCTCGACTGGCCATACGCACGCAACAGATTATCGCCCACGAGAGCGGTGTAGCCAAAGTTGTGGATCCTCTGGCGGGTTCGTATTACGTGGAATCCCTCACCGATAAGATAGAAGAAGAGGTGAGTAAATTCATACAGAAGGTGGATGAGATG
>CAYVLI010000405.1:0-2797 GCA_964452105.1 uncultured Nitrospinota bacterium | reverse complement strand
CACACTCCAGCGCCTGGCGCGGGCGGGAATAGACTGCCGCCGGATAGAGAAAATCCTTTATACCCACCTGCACCCCGACCACACCTCGGAACTCGTCCCCCTCCTCTTCCTCTTCAGAAACCCGGACTACAAACGCAGCAAGGACCTTTCCATTTTCGGCCCCGGTGGCTTCATCAACTTTTACGATAGGTTGGTGGATGCCTACGGCCGATGGGTCACAGCGGACGGCTATGAGCTTCGGATAAAAGAACTATTGAACAGCGAATTGGACGCAGGATGCTGCAAGGTCATGTCCAGAGAAGTGCTTCATTCCGAGCACAGCACAGGCTACCGTGTGGAGGACGGCCAGGGCCGGGTTATAGCCTATTCAGGGGACACCGCATACTGCGATGGTATCGTGGAACTGGGGATGGGCTCGGATATACTGGTGCTGGAGTGTTCGTTTCCCGGCGGTGTGAAATCTGAAGACCACCTCACACCCTACGATGCGGGGCGCATAGCAACAGAAGCAGGTTGCAAACTGCTCGTCCTCACCCACTTCTACCCCCAATGTGACAGCGTGGATATCCTCTCCCAGTTGCGGGAAACCTACAGCGGCGATGCAGTCCTCGCGCAGGACCTGATGAGGCTCAAGCTATGAAGAAAAGGACTAACGGCAGGAGCTCTCAGACAAGCGACAGCAGACTCAATGTAAAATGCACGAGAAAGAATTGAAGGGATACGATATTAAGTTGATTCCTCCGCCCGCCTGAGCAGCCGCCCCCATCTCTTCATGACCCGCTCCTCAACCTCTTTCACCTGCTCCTCCCCCAGGTGCCTGAACCGCCCCTGCATCTTCAGATACTCCCTCGCTATCATGGGGGTCATTATTTTAGAAGATGCAAAATTTGAAGCCATGTTCAGATATAACCCAATAAATCCGATTGGTATTGATATAGTCGCAGTTGCTGTTATATAATTATTATGCAATTGCTTTTTCCAAGCCATTGGTTAGTTTAGTTCCCCTTGAATGGATATTTAGGGTTATGAGCAGAAAATATAAGAACCCTCCAATAATAGAAGCTGTTTGTGAGTTTCGGCTGACGCCCGATACAAAGTGGGACCTCACCATCCCAGGCCTTATGTATGAAAAACTGCAAGGACAGTTTCCTAAAAAGGAACAACGTCTTATGCAGGAAGTGGGGATGAGCCATGGCCCGGAGGGCGTCAAGCAACTTATACGTCCTGTGGAGCGAATGTTGTTTCTCACAGAAGATGGGAAAAAATTCATTCAGGCTGGCTCTAATCTTTTAGCAGTAAATTACCTGGCGCCGTACCAGTCATGGGATATTCTTAGACCCTCAATAGAAATGGCATTTGAGATTCTTAGCGAGATTCTTGATATCGGAGTTCTTCAAAAAATTGGTCTAAGATACATTAATAAAATCGAAATCCCTCAAAAACCTGTCAAGTTAGAAGATTATTTTGAGTTCTATCCTTTTCATGGTGAACGACTCCCACAAAATATAGGTACCTTTAGAGTGGGGTCTATTTTCTCTTTTGCCGATAACAGAGATGCTTGTAAAGTAGAACTGACAACAGCAGCGCCAGACGATCCCGATAATCTCGCCTTTCTTTTGGATTTGGATTATACTTTAGCCAAACCGCAGGCTGTTAAATCAGAATTTGCACTGGAATGGATCGAAGAGGCACATCAAAGGATAGAGGAAATCTTTGAGGGGTGCATTAACAATCGCCTCAGGGAAATTTTCCAGGAGGTGAAGTAAATGCCAGTAGCTCTGGAAAAAACCGATAGAAATTTGGCGGAAGGCACCGCCTTCAATCCCTGGCGGGAGACAAGCCAACCAGGAATTATTCCAGGGCCGTGTATACCTTCGATAGCCTTCGAGGGCTATCTGGGG
Organism: uncultured Nitrospinota bacterium; assembly: GCA_964452105.1. GTDB lineage: Bacteria > JAUXIQ01 > JAUXIQ01 > JAUXIQ01 > JAUXIQ01 > CAYVLI01. Next base: position 896 of record CAYVLI010000405.1, on the reverse strand, counting down.
ACCAGCAGCTACACCATGGCATCCCAGGAACTCCCTTTTAAAGGATCCTCGCGGCAGGAAACCACAAACATACTTGTTGAAATTGAAGAAACCCTGAAATATATCCAGAATAGATACATTATGATTCCCGATGTCTCGGATGTGCGGGATTACCTGATACGTTATCCAGACATCATCACTATTCTGGCAATTGCATGTGAAGCAGCTCTCGAACGCTTTGCAGCCAATGCTATGGTGTCTCTTGAGGTTTACCACGATCCTGAAATCGAGGATGAATACTTGACACTATATGTTAGGCAGCAGCAATATGATGCAGACATTATGAAAAAGATTAAGGCTGTGCGTGCAGCCTATGAAAATATGCTTGTAGATAAAATCGGGTGGCTTTTATTAACAACCGATTTTCAACCCCCTCGGTAACCTACCTTGGCATTTGACTGGAAAGAATATTTAGTTCAGGCGCATTTCCTCGCGGGTTCGCGTGATTATCTTTTTTCTGAAGAAGCTGCTTTAAGGTCAGCAGTTAGCAGAGCTTATTACGCTGTGTTTTGTTATTCACGTAATTACGCTCGTGATCAGCAAGGATTTGTGCCCAGAGAAACCGGTGCTGATCATAAGTTAGTTAGAGAACATTTTCAGAGGAGAGGCCAAACCAGTATCGCTATTGATCTTGACCAGTTATTGCAATGGCGGAATCAATGTGACTACGACGACGTGGTAGGTAATCTTGACCGGTTAACCACAAATGCTCTCGAAAATGCCCAAGGGGTTATCGATAGCCTGATATGAACTCTAACCCTCCTCAGCCCGCTTTAGCAGCCGCTCCCACCTCTTCATGACTCGCTCCTCAAACTCTTTCACCTGCTCCTCACCCAGGTGCCTGAACCGCCCCTGCA
>CAYVLI010000404.1:0-2799 GCA_964452105.1 uncultured Nitrospinota bacterium | reverse complement strand
GTGTGCTTTTTCTATCCTCCACGTTAAACCAATGTTTTCTATTTGTCAATGAAAGAAGCGTCTATCTTTTTTGCAGAGATGTATAGTGGTGGAAGGAGAGCGGCTGGGAGAAGAGGTTTGCGATAATAGTCATGGTTCTGGAGGGCTACATTTGGGGTGACGCCGAACCATCTGGGTTATCCTATCAAGCGCGGATTGGAGGTATATCCTTATATTGGGCGGCCGGCCGTGTGCCCCTACGACCCCCCTGTATCCCCCCGTCAACGGGGGGAATCTTGCTTATCTATTCAAATGCTGTTGGGTTCGGCGACCCGACAGCACTGCAATCCCCGGATTCGTCCGGGGCAATCCATACCCCGCAGCAAGCTACGGGGTTCGGGTCCAGTCACGCCATGGCATGACTGGATCATCCACAACCCACCCCTTAAGGAGTGGGTTGTCATTTTCGAAAGAAACGGCCATCTTTTTTGCTGGGAGGTGTAATGACGGTTGCGTGGGCGGGCGGAAGGTGAACACTGGATTGGGCGCACAGCCGTGCGCCCCTATATTTGCGGTGGCGCCGAACCATCTGGGTTGTCCTGTCTCAGGCGGGCGAGAGGGTATATCCTTGTATTGGGCGACCCGCCGGTCGCCCCTACGCGATATGGGCGGCGAGATGCCGCCTCTAATCATTGGGGTGATGTTGATTGGGCGTATGCCATACGCCCCTACACGAGGGCGTACGGATATGTTAATTGATGGTTCAGAATTGGAAGCTGGGGACCGTCCCTTCCTTCCAGCCGTCCCACAGGTAGGCATCTTCGCGGCCCTGGGCTATGACCCGGAAGGCGTAGCGGACCTGCTCTTCGTAGAACTCGCAATAATCGCTGGGGGCGTTCAAGGTTCCCGTGCAGGAATGCACCTCGGCAGGGCAAGGCGCCCCGCAGAAATGCCTGATGGTGCAACCGGCGCACGGCTCGATGTCTTCGACCTTGCGGTTGGTCACCCGGGTAAACTGTTTGCTTTTGATGATGTCCGAGAGTCTATCCCCGGAGAGGCTGCCGCCGCAAAACTCGTCCATACCGATAAATTCGCTGCATGGGAAAACCTCTCCTCTCGCCGATACTGCGAAGAAGCAGCGGCCTCCCCCGCAGGGGGAGATGTCGCACATGAGCCTCCTGGCCGCGGGAGCTATGATCCCCATGAGCACGTTGGCGAAATTGGCGATGACCAGCTTGCGCCCCGTTTCCTCCTGGAGCTGGTAAGTCCTGTCCAGGGCCTTGATGAACTGCCGGGCCAGCATCCGGTTATCCGGCTTGAGCTCCCTCCCCCCTTTCAGGGTGCATCTGACCGGGTTCAGCATGGCCACCGTAACTCCCTGGTCGTGGAAATATTCCACGATCCTGGTCAGGCTGCGCACGTTTGCCGTTGTAACCGTGCAGATGACATTGAATCCGGGATAGTCAACCAGCTTTTGCAATACGGCAGCCACCTGGTCGAAATTCCCTCTGCCGCTCCAGTTTTTTCGTGTTCGGTCGGCTATCAGCTTGTTGTGGGCGTCCAGGGAAATCCCGATGGCCACCTCATGCCGTGTGAGAAAATCGATGGCCTCGTCATCGAGCAGGGTGGCATTGGTCTGTACTCCGAACCGGAAGTAGTCCCCGTAACGCTCTATGCCCTGATAAACAGCTTCCTTCGCCAGCAGCGGCTCGCTGCCGTGGAACACAATCTGAGGCCTCGCCCCCTTTGCAAGGGTCGATGAGAAGTGGGCCTTTAAAATCTCGAGGCTGCGGCACAGGCTCTCGGCGGTCATATCCACACCCTTTTTGCGCATCCGGCGAGGGAGATAACAGTAAGCGCAATCGAGGTTGCAGCGCTCAGTGGGGTTGAAATAGACGGCCGAAGGTTTGAGACCGAACCTGAGCGTTTCCATTTCCCGGTTGAAAGCGCCCGCCTTGCGCTTGTAAGCCCTCATCAGTTCCTTGCTTACGGCGAACGAGGCCGCCTCCGAGCGCTCGACGATGGCCCAGAACGCAGAGTCTCCGTTGAGCAGAGCCACGCGATCGTCCAGACCCACGTCGATGAGGTCGAAGTGGGGGCCATGCCCCGTATTTGCATAGGCCCCCTTCAGGTTTGTGCTCGGATTATCCTTGCTCACCGGTTTGTCTTGCGCCTTTTGTTGCTCATGAAGATGTAGTGAGAAAGGCCCGTGCCGTCGGAGTCCTTCTTGCAGGTGCGGCGATGAGCCAGCACCTTCTTACCTGCGGTCTTCTTATCATCTTTCATCGCTTAACCTCCTCTCAGATAGGGTTGACAACAAAAAAGCCGTGAAACCACATACGGGTTTTCACGGCTTCCTTTACCATTAGCAGCACGCGTTGACGACTCCACAGCAGGTCTTCTGGCTCTCGGATCATCCAGGCGACCACCGCCTTCCCGCTGGGGTGAGCCCCAGCAGTGGCCAGCTTTTATGACTTATGCAATCGCCCGTCCCCGATTACAGCGGCGGGACCGCCACGGAATTCCACCGTGTTCCGGGATGCTGAAGAAGTCAAACTGTTTTTCCACCATATTTATTACAGGAGGTCTGCTCTATTGTCAACATTTTTTTTAAGGCATCCTCCATCGCAGGTCTTTGCCGTCGCCATGCATCCCACCTGTTCGGCGGATGGAGAGGAATCCCGGTTGAAAAAAAGAAATGTTCCTGTTAGTATTCCAACTGTAACACATGGAATATGTATGCTGAGTCCCTTCGACAATACTTAAAAATGAGGGTCTAAAAGATGCGAGACGTTTCGATCATAGGTATAGGCACCACCA
>CAYVLI010000403.1:0-2800 GCA_964452105.1 uncultured Nitrospinota bacterium | reverse complement strand
GATGTGGCAGCCGGTGCATTTCTGGGCATCTACCTTTATTCTCATGATCACCTCACGATACAGGATGCATCAAGTTATCCCGAGACGCTGTAAGGACTCCGGGGCGGGTATTCCCCAGTCGTCCCAGCCGTGCAGCTCATAGTACTCGTCGAGCATCTGCTGGAATCGGCCTTCGTCTATGCAGGCGTCTTTGGCCAGCCCGCTGCTGACCTTCTCCTCGAAGTAGCGGCGGGGGAGCGTATCGTCCTTCCGGGATAAACCCAGGCGGGTTATGAACAGGCGCTCGGTGGTATAGATGCGCTCGCCTATGTCCATAAGCTCCCGGGGAGTTACATCGTCCCATCCCAGGGAGAGGCTTAGCAGATCGCAGAACTCCTCCCACTTGGGGGAATTGGGGCTGTTGAACACTGTCTGAAATTTGCAGGTGCCCAGCGCATCCACCACGGCGTAGAGCAGCTCATGCCAACGCACCATGCGCGCCTTTCCGTCGTAGGAGGTATAATCCGTGGAGACGTATCCTCCGTAAAGTTCGTTTATGAACTCCTGGGGCAGGTCGAACAGGTCCACCCCCGGACGGCTACGCAGATGGTCCGCCCCTCGCGTGGCTACCGCCAGCCCCAGTGCGAAGCTCTTGACCGCCCGCTCGTCCGTGGCGATGCAGGGCAGGTTCTTTATGGTCATGAGATAATCTTCGGAGCCCCTGCCGATCTTCTGCGCCGCAAAGGCGCCCTCCGCCAGGACGTCCCCGAATCCGCGGCGTTCAGCGATGTCTTCAATAAGGCGTATCATGGAATCGGGCTCGCCCCACTCCAGTGGAAAACCCAGATCGCTCTCCGTGATGATGCGCCGCTGGTAAAGCTCGGTGGCCCAGCCTATGTAGGCGCCGGTGGAGAAGACGTCCAGACCCAGGCGGTTGCACAGGTTGCTGGCGTAGATGACGGACTCCAGATCGGTGTTGCCCATGTTTGCTCCGAAAGAGCCTATGGCCCCGTACTCCGGACCGACGCCCTTGACGCCTGCGTATTTCCCTTCCATGATGCTGTGGCGGTGCCTGCAGTGCACTATGCAGCCGAAGCAGGCCGCCATGCCACGGGAGTATCTCTCCAGGTTCTCCGCTTCCAGGGTTTTCCCCGCCTCGCCGAGACCGTTGTCCTGATGGTTACGCACACTGAGGAGGCCGGTTCTGTTCCCGAACTTGAACAGGAGTGGCGTGCCCTGCGTTCCCAGGGCCTGAATCCACTTCTTCCGCTGCAGGTCGTCGCAAGCCCGCTTGAAATGGTCGAGCAGCTCCATCGGCCTGGCCACTCGTATGTCCATGGAGCCTCTTGCTGCTATGGCTTTGAGGTTCTTGGAACCCATGACAGCGCCCATTCCGCCTCTTCCGGCGGAGCTCTTCTGGTCTGAGATGATGTGGGCGTATCTGACCAGATTCTCTCCGGCGCGCCCTATGACCGCGGATTTAACCCGCTGGTCGCCCAACTCCTGCTGCAGGGAAGTCTGGGCATCGAAGGTATCCTTGCCCCAAAGATGATCGGCGTCGCGGATTTCCACTGTGCCGTTATTGACGAAAACATAGACCGGCTTGCTGCTCCTCCCCCTCACTACGAGATGATCGAAGCCAGCGAACCTGAATTCGGCTCCTATGTCTCCGCCCATGTTCGAGTCGCCGAGGTAGCCCGACAGGGGGGAACGCGCGGAGACGTTCATCCTGCCCGTGCCGTAGCCCGGTGTTGCGGTCAGGAGCCCCACGCCGAAGATTAAGGGGTTATCCTCGCCCATGGGATCGGTGCCGGGCCCGGCAAGCTTGTTAAGGAGATACATGTTAATCCCGCGGCCTCCCAGATATTTTCTGCGCAGGTCTGCCGGTATCTCCTCGTACTTGACTCTTCGACTGGTGAGGTCTATATAGGCTATTCTTCTTTCCAGCATTTATATCGGTCCCGCTGCTGTAGAGACAATTCATGAATTGTCTCCATCTGAGCCATCGCTTGAGGGGTTATCCTTCTTCTACCTCTCGTCTTCTCTTATATTCATCTCACAAATAGCAAAAAGATTTGTCTCTTGCAAGAAAAAGGAAGACAGGACTTTCCTCAATTTTCCAAAAGCGATCTCATTTTCAGGGAATGCTCATCATAAATACGAAAAGTCTCTTGAACGTCCTTCAAACATGCCCACTGCTCTCCGGTCGAGCCGGGGAGAGGGTTATCGGTGGGTCGTTGATGAGTCCCGCTTGAAGCGGGACATCGAAGCCCGTAGCTTGCTGCGGGGCATAGAATTCCCCCGGATGAATCCGGAGGTTCGCCCCAGGCATTCAGCGTGGCGAGTGATGCTCCCACCCTTTTAAGGGTGGGTATCATTATGTCATTCCTGCGAAAGGAGTTTTTCCATTCATTAAAGATTGCCGGTAGTTTTGCCGAAACCCTGAAAGTAGCCTTATTTAGCTTATGATGATTAATCTCCGGCATAGATCAGAATAAAAAACCATAAGGAAGCTTGTTTTCCCACGACTAATTAGAATTTCAATAACTTTATGGTCTAAAATCCATAGAAGAAGTATAATAATTTTGGTAGTTATAAACGCGGCTTGGCTCGGATCGCTTAAAAATTGTGCATGATGGGTGAATCTCCAGTTTTTTTATCTAATCGAACGAGGGGATATTTGCGGTTCAGTGTTAAATCGATGAATCTACTTATATGCGTTAAACCGGAACTGGATTGAAGGTGAAATGTCATGGCATCAAACAGCGAAAAGATAAAGGTGCTGGCAGTAGACGACGAAGAAGAAATATGCTCTTTGCTT
>CAYVLI010000402.1:0-2821 GCA_964452105.1 uncultured Nitrospinota bacterium | reverse complement strand
CGCAAGGAGGAATTCACCCTCAGGTTCAACTATAAGATGACCGACCTGCAGGCGGCCATGGGAAGAGTACAGCTCAGAAAATTGGAGTCTTTTATCGAACGTCGGCGTCGGATAGCTCAAATCTACGATGCTGCAGTGAAAGATACTAAGTTGATCCCCCCGGCGCGCCGGGAGGACGTGGAGCATATTTTCTACCGCTACGTTGTGACCTGCCCCGAAGCCGCAGATGAAATAATTGAAGAACTGAATTCCAGGGGAATCACGGCTGCACGGCCCGTCTATAAACCTCTACATTATTACCTGCGCTCCAGCGGCTTTCCCGCCGTGGAGGAGGTATGGCGGCGGGCCGTTTCCATTCCCATCTACCCCTCGCTGAGCCCGGAAGAGGTGGACACGGTGAGCAAAGCCCTGAAAGCGGTGGCCTGAATGAATAGAGATGAAACCAAAGGCATAGGCGGCTATGTAGTTTACGGCATCTTTTGTTCCACCTTCGCTATTATACTCTCAGCGCAGGTCAGAGAATGGTTCGTCTCCAGCGGCCTGAACTGGCTCTATATTCTGATGTTCTCGCTTCTTCTGACTTACATCCTCACGCCCTTGGCCTCGGGTCTGGCTCAAGCCGCTAACATATTAGACCGACCGGACTCGCGTAAGGTCCACAGAAAGCCCACACCCCTTTTAGGAGGGGCCGCAATTTACGTCGGTTTTGCAGGAGCCCTCTTTTACAACTTCGAGTTTTCTCAGGATCTGAAGGGGATTGGGCTGGGCGCAACCATCATCCTCCTGGTGGGCCTTGCGGACGACATACGTGAGGTCTCTGCGGCCCTCAAATTCCTCCTTCAGATAGCTGCGGTCACGGTGATGATAATCTACGGTGTGACCCTGTCCTTCATGCCCGAAACCCTCTGGGGAAACATCCTGGAAATCGTCCTCACCTATATCTGGATGCTGGGCATGATAAACGCCGTAAATTTTCTGGACGGACTGGACGGGCTGGCCAGCGGACTGGGAGCCATCAGCGCCCTCTACATAGGCCTCGTAGCCATTTCCACGCATCAGACATATTTGATGTACATCTCGGTTGCCATGCTTGGCAGTTGTTTGGGGTTCCTCCCTCATAATTTCAGATTGAAAAGACCCGCCTCAATTTTCCTGGGAGACGCCGGGAGCACCTTCATAGGCTTCAGTCTGGCAGCGCTGGCCATAATGGGAGGGTGGGGAGAGGAAGAACCCATCAAGGCATATCTCATGCCCACGCTGATTCTGGGGATATTCATTTACGATATGCTCTACATAAATATCTCACGTATCGCAGCCAGGAAAGTTAAAGGAATCAGGGAGGTACTCGCCTACGTGGGGCAGGACCACATTCATCACCGCCTTATGGCCCTGGGGCTGAGCAGCAGGCAGGCGACCCTCTTCATCTATATGGTCTCGGCCTTGTTAGGGCTGGGGGCCGTGGCCATGACCAGACTGGATACCACGTACAGCCTCCTGTTGCTGATACAAGGGGCCCTGGTTTTCATGATTATAGCCATCCTGATGCTCAAGGGCGCTTCCCTTATCAATGAAAGCAACCACTGAGAATTTTCGCTGTCTGGCACAGAGAGAGGAGGTGTGGATGCCATGAATAAGAAAGAACGTGTGCAGGCAGCTCTCGCCGGAGAAGAGGTCGATCATGTGCCGGTGAGCTTCTGGGGACATTTCTTCGACAGGGAGGGCAGCGCCGAAGAACTTGCCGGAGCCATGATTCAATTCAACCGGCGACTGGACTGGGACTACATGAAGGTGCAGGCGCGCGCCTCTTACCACGCCGAAGTGTGGGGAGCTGAGTTCGGCGCTTCGCCGGACGGCGTTAAGAGCCCGCCCTGCACTAAAGCCCTGGTAAACTCCCCTGCGGACTGGAGCCGTGTGGAGTCGAAACCTCCCACAGCCCCTCCCCTGGACGAACATTTACAGGCGCTTAAGCGGATAAACCAAGCGCTCGAGGGCGAAATGCCCTTCATTCATACGGTCTTCTCTCCCCTCACCATCGCCGCATATCTTGCGGGTAACGATCCGGACAGACTCAAATCCTTGCTCCTCGAAGACAGGGATGCGGCTCACCATGCCCTCTCTGCCATTGCCGAAACGTTCAGGGCCTTCGTCCCCCTCTGTCTTGAGGCGGGAGCTTCAGGAATTTTCTACGCCCTCAGCTACGGACCACAGCGCGACTACATGACCGATGAGGAGTTCAACGAATTCAGCCGCCCCTACGACCTCATGGTGCTGGAGGCTGCCAGGGAAGCCTCCTTCAACATGTTACACGTCTGCCGCAGCAATATTAGCTTCGACCTGGTCGGCGACTATCCAGTGCACTGCTTCAACTGGGAAACCGATGTGCCGGGCAACCCGGGCCTTAAGGAAGTCCTGGGCAGGGTAAAAGGAGCGGCGGTGGGAGGTCTCGGCTCCATGAAAACCTTCGCCGAGAGCACGCGGCAGAAACTCGGGGAAGACAGCCTCAGGGCGCTGCAGGAGACAGGAGGCAGAAGGTTGCTCCTGGGAGGCGGATGCTCCCAGTACCTAAAGCTCATTCCTGATGAAAACTTCATTGCCATACGGGAAGCCGTGAAAAGCTGGAAGCCGACCCCCTGAATCGACCGAAGCAAACGGGTAGTAGCTGTCTTTCATGTCAAGCATTTGGATACCTGCCCGCGTGAATCGGGATTACTTGTAGGGTGGGCTCTGCCCGCCAAATAGCTTTTCTTCCCTCCCGTGGCGAGAGGGAATTAAGGGTGGGGGCATTAAATGGCTTATCGTATTGTGCTGTTGGGTCTCCGCA
>CAYVLI010000401.1:0-2828 GCA_964452105.1 uncultured Nitrospinota bacterium | reverse complement strand
ATGGAGATTATCGAGAGGGAGAAGGTAACGGCAACCCTGTTTATCCCAACCATGATAAACTTTCTCATCAACCACCCTGACTTCGATAAACACGACCTGAGCAGCATGAGGCTGATAAACTACGGCGGCTCGCCGATGCCGGTGGAGCTGGTGAGAAAGGCCATAGGGAAAATGGGCCGCATTTTCAGACAGTCTTACGGTCTTACCGAGACCGCTCCGATTCTGACTTCATTTCCTCCGGAGGAGCATATTGTCGATGGCCCCGAATACAAGGTGAGAAGGTTGGCCTCCTGCGGCAGGGAGGTGGTTGGGGTCGAGGTGCGAGTGGTGAACGAGAAAGAAGAGGACGTAAAGCCGGGGGAAGTGGGGGAAATAATCGCGCGCGGACCGAACATCATGAAGGGCTACTGGCGAAAGCCAGAGGAGACGGCCGCCGTGCTGAGAGGAGAATGGTTTCACACGGGAGATATGGCCACGGTTGACGAGGAGGGCTATCTCTTCATAGTGGACCGCAAGAAAGACATGATAATCACCGGCGGAGAGAACGTCTTCTCCACCGAAGTGGAGAACATGCTCTACACACACCCGGCTATTCTGGAGGCGGCAGTCATCGGCGTTCCCGACGAAAAGTGGGGTGAGGCCATAAAGGCGGTGGTGGTGCTGAGAGAAGGGGAATCGGTCACCGAGCAGGAGATAATAGATTACTGTAGGGATAATATGACGCGGTATAAATGCCCCCGTTCGGTTGATTTCTATCCGGGGGATCAGCTTCCCAAGAGCGGTTCGGGGAAGATTCTCAAAGCTCGGATAAGGGAAAATTATTGGTCGGACATGGGCAGGCGGGTGCATTGAGCATCTGCCTGTTTCTGAGTCTAAATTTTAACCAGAACATTTAAGGGAGGAGTTGAAGAAAAATATGGGAAGTGTCGTAAAAAAGAGAAGAGCAAAGATGCGCAAACATAAGCACAAGAAGCTTCGCGATAAAATGCGCCATAAGAAGAGGAAATAAGGAAGCATGTTCATATAGAGGTGAAAGGAGCGAGGTGGGGACCGGTTCCCCACTTTTTCAGTTTATTTGCTTTTAGATGAAAGTTCTGTCGTCGCCAGGGGTGGGTGAATGGGGCTTATAGGCAAAGCTCTTGTGGATGAAACGTGGATGGAGGTCAGTAAGTACCCCTACGACAAGATGGTCGAGGAGTCGGGGTGTTTTCTGGAGGCCCAGCCGAATGCGCTCTCTTTCATAATGGCGCTGACCGATGATTATGGTGAAGGGGTTAGAAGCCTGGCTCTCTACCTGGCATACGTGGTCTTTCGTATTTTCGAGAAAAATAGAGGCGGAAAGCTCCCCTTAATTTCTAAGGAGGCCATCACCGGGGCGTTTGAAGCTAATGAGAAATGGCTCGAAAGCATGCGGAGCATGGATGACAAGCTGCTTGAGCGGAGGATAAAATACTCCGAGGATTTTTCTCAGCCGTTCATAATCCAGTATGTTTTGTATGCTCTTTTCGAGGAGGAGGACGATTACGGAAACTATGTTAACGATGATTCCAGAACGGTCCTCCTCATAGCGCTGAAGATATTTATGGATGTCCTCGACGGTATTACAGAGGGTTGAATTCCTGTTCTTTCATCTTCTTTAAGTTTTTCCGTCTTCTCTAAATGCATCGCAGGTTTCCTTCAGGCGACAGGCACCAGAGACAGGGAGTGAGAGAAATGCCTATAATTTTCAGGGCAGAGACCAGGGGCTCATCTTTTCTGGACCCGTTCGCCCGATTTGAGGAAAAGGAGAGGAGGGTGCAGGTAAGGGAAGATCCCCTTACTGGAGCGGTTAGCCGTGTTTTCTCATACCGGCGGAGGCCGCCTCAATCGGATCAGGGCGGTGTGAAGGCGGAGGATGGCCCTCGGGTATGCGCCTTCTGCAGTGAGAATATAGAGACCATGACCCCCATGTTCCCGCCCGCTCTCTGCCCGGAGGGGAGGCTGGTGCGAGGGGAGGCGGTGGCCTTTCCCAATATCTTCCCCTACGATACTCATAACGCTGTGGTGGCCATCACGCGTCGGCATGAGGTGGGTATCGCCGAGTGGAGTCCTGAGAGATTGGCAGATGCGTTCCTCGTATGCAGGGAATACATAGATAGGGTGGTAAAGGGAGAAGGCGGCGCATGGTTCTACTCTGTAAACTGGAACTACACTCCCGTAGCCGGCGCAAGCCAGATACACCCGCATCTGCAGATAATAATCTCGCGAAAGCCAACGCTGGAGCAGGGAAGGCTTATCGAGGGGAGCCGGAAGTACATGGAGACCAATTCCACGAATTACTGGGATGACCTGGTTCGGACTGAAGAGGAAACAGGCGAGAGATTTTTGGGCAGGACGGGAGATGTTCCCTGGTTGGTCAACTTCGCACCCAGGGGTTTCGTCCCTGATGTGACCGCCGTTCTCACAGGTTTAACGGACTTCACCCGCTGCGATAAAGGTACGGTTGAAAATCTGGCAGAAGGGCTGGTCAGGCTGTTCACCTATTACGGCGGCCGCAGAATCACAGGCGTAAATCTGTCTCTATATTCACAAAGCCCCGGGGCGGACCATTTCCAGACTCACGTCAGAATAGTGCCTCGCCTCAGGATACCCCCCCTGAACATCAGTGACGTCAACTACTTCAAGCTTATGCACGATGAAGCGATTTCACTATTGCCTCCTGAGCGGGTCTGCGAGGAACTCAGGCCTTTTTTTCAGGAACAGCGGGGATAAGAGCCATTCCGACTATGGCGCCTGCATCAGGAAATGAACGAATACTTTTTCTCTTTATTATAAAATCAGGGACAAGG
>CAYVLI010000400.1:1702-2844 GCA_964452105.1 uncultured Nitrospinota bacterium | reverse complement strand
GAACCTCCCAGGGGGTCCACCACGTTGGTGACGTTGGTCTCATGCGCGATGATCTGCTGGGTGCGCAATGCTATGCGCTGCGCCTCGGCGGTAGGTATCTCTATGGCCTCGTCGTAGGAGCAGGTCTGCAGGGATTGCGTTCCACCTATGACCGCCGCCAGAGCCTCGATGGTGACCCTCATTATGTTGTTCATGGGTTGGGAGTGCTGCAGCGATTCTCCGGCAGTATTGGTGTGGTATTTGAGCCGGCAGACCCTATCGTCCCTGGGTTTGTAACGTTCCTTGATCAGTCGGCTCCACAGCCGCCTGGCCGCCCGGAACTTGGCTATCTCTTCGAAGAAATCGATGTGGCAGGTGAAGGTGAAGCTCATCCTGGGTAGTATCTGATCCACTGTCAGCCCCCGTTCGATGAGGTTATCCACGTAGGCAAGCGCCTGGGAAAAGCTGACCGCTATCTCGTGGGCGGCCGAGCAGCCACCTTCACGGACCACGTAGCCATTTACATTCAGAGCGTTCCAGCGGGGCATGTTCCTCATGGAGAACTCGGTGAAATCCATGCACAGGCGCAGCTTCCAGGGTATCTCTTCGTAATGTTTTTCCGGAGGCCCGTAAATGCAGGTCGGGTTCAACGGTGCGTTGGTGGTTGTGCCCCTGAGATTCTCCAGCGGGATACCCCTCTCGCGGGCTATGCTGAAATAGGAAGGAGGGGCGACCATGGTGCCCAGGGTAAGCATGAAGCTTACTTTTTCGAGCGGTATGTCATCGGTCAGATCCAGCATGTTCTGATAGGTGCAGATGGGCACGCCCTGGACGCCCACGGAGCCCTCGGCGTAGGGATGGTCTGAGTCTATCCCGATGTTGGTGGCGAAATCACCGATGGCGTTCAGCGCGCTTTCCCCTTCATGGACCAGTTCCTTCAGCCGCAGGTTCGTGGCCCTCGGCGAAGCGTAGCCGCATATCTCACGACTGCTCCAGTAGCGTCCCCGGAACATGTCAGGGTAGATGCCCCTGGTGTATGGGAAGTTCCCCGGGTCGTTAAGGCTCTGCTCGTAATCCCTGCCGCCGCTGTTCTTGGGGTTGTAAACCCTCTCGACCTCTATGCCCGAATAGGTTTTGAGTCTGTCAGGTTTCTCGAAGTACGC
>CAYVLI010000400.1:0-1602 GCA_964452105.1 uncultured Nitrospinota bacterium | reverse complement strand
TCCCTGGCGTGTTCGATTATCTTGAGATTCAGGTAATCTATCTCTGTGGGTCTTCTGTTTTTTATATCCGCGCACATGGAATCCTTGTGGTGGCCCGCCCTCAGGTTGAAATCCAGACACTGCTCAAAGAAATCCTCAGGCAGGTCTATGCCCGCGGCGTGTGCCACCGCTATGCCTTCGCGCAGGCCGCCCTCTGAGACTATCCTGGCCATGGGGTACTCGATGCATCCCCGCAGCGTGGTATCCGCCAGGGCGCAAATAGGGGCCAGGGCCGATTTCATGATGGCCTTCTTCCAGGCCACGGTCTGGATTTCATCGGTGAAACAGGTTTCAAATCCGGCCTCGGTCAGCATATCTGCAACGGAAAGCGCCTCCTCCCGGCTCTCTTCCGCAAGGCAGCCTATGTGATGGGGCGAATGGAAGAAAGTTGTTTCGACGATACCGTCATCCACGATGGATGACCCCATGTAGAGCACCATCCTCAATGCGGACTGCGCCCCGAACCGCTCTGCGATATCATGCTCTGTTTCCAGACCGTTCTGGGCGCTGATATAGACCCTGCCCGGCCTGTGAACCGAGCCGAGCTCATTTAACAGTGGCTTGAGGCCGGGTGTTTTGGTGGTAATGAACACCCTGTCCACCTGATGTCCGGCAAGCTCGGACACCGATGAACATACCCGAGCCGGTTTGACCTGGACGTCAAACACCCCCCTGAGCTTCAGTCCGGTTTTCCTGATACGGTCGAGATGGGAATTGGGTCTCCCAATCAAGATTAGCTCATGACCGCTGGCGATCAGCAAAGCGGAAATCACCGAGCCTATCGCCCCCAATCCTATGACTGCTATTTTCCTTGCTTCCATTATTTACCAGCAGCTACAATTTTGCCTATGGCCGTTAGCCCATGTTCGACCGTCGTCGGTTTCCTGAAGAGCAGTCCTTTTTTGCCTTTGATATATCGGTTTAACACGACATATATTATCGCATAAAGGCGCATCGATTGAAGTATTTTTCTTGCTATAGTGTTTTGTCTCCAAGGCCTGAGACACAATGCTGTCGAACTTCTTCTAATGAATGATGGAGGTGTCTTATGTTCAAGAAGGTTGACCACGTCGAGATCGTCCCCGGCGACACGGAGAGAACCATCGACTTTTACACCGGCATGCTGGGCTTCCGGATAAAGCATAGACAAAAGGTGGATGTCCCTCCGCTCAAAGAGGTCGTCTACCTGGAGCTCAACGGCACCGTCGTCGAGCTCCTCTCGGTCGAAGGCCCCGCGCCGCCTTCCGAAGAGCCATGGAAGGTCGGCTACAGAATGCTCGCCCTGGAGGTAGACGACATGGATAAGGCGATAGATTACCTCGACAGCAAAGGTGTGCAGATAACCTGGGGCCCCCTCGACCTGGGAGAATCCAAAAGAGCGGAGATAAAAGACCCCGATGGACTCTCCATAGAACTGAGGCAGTGGTAGCGCTTCCTCTCGCCGCGAGCCACAGCTTGCTCCACGGCGCTACATGGCATAGCCACCGTTGACGCTCCAGCACTGCCCGGTAACCCAGCTTGCCCTGTCCGACGCCAGGTAGGTGACTGTATTGGCGATGTCCT
>CAYVLI010000399.1:0-2846 GCA_964452105.1 uncultured Nitrospinota bacterium | reverse complement strand
TCTTTAACCGCTGCGTCCACGATAGCCTGACAATCATCGGGGTTCCTCACGTCGCACTTGAGGGCTATGGCCTGACCTCCCGTCTTTTTGACCTCATCGACCGTTGCCTGGCAGTTCTCAACATTTCTGCTTCCGGTAACCACCTTGGCTCCAAAGCGCGCGAACTCGGTCACTATGGCTTTACCGATGCCTGTCCCTCCGCCGGTTACGATTGTCACCTTGCCATCCATTGAAAAAGGATTATCCGTCATTATTTCCTCCTTTCAATTAATAATTCTAACTTTCCTTCGGGTTAAACATAAGAACAGAGATTTAGACTGAAATCCTCATCCGCCGCTTTCCTGAGCGGCGTCGCCGCCGCAGGAACCAGTAGTATAAGCCGGTTCTGAAGATGAAACCACCTTTTCCTTCAACATTTCTTCTATTTCCGTCCGGCTGTATCCACAGTATTTCTCGAGTACTTCCCGGGTGTTTTCCCCCAGTTTCGGCGCTTCTTTATGAATCGAGCAAGGGGTGCCGCTGAACCCCACGGGGAAGCCGGTAACTTTCATATTTCCGTGCACCGGGTGTGGATGGTTCACAATGTAGCGGTTGATAAGGGCTTGAGGGTCCTGGCTTAATTCTTCAATACTGTTGACTATGGTGAAAATGAAATCTCCCCCGTCATGAAGTATCTTGACCCACTCATCCCTGGGCAGGGTGGCGAACCTTTCATCCAGAATCCTGACTAACTGTGTGCGGTTCCCCTTACGAGAGGAAGCATCTTTAAACCTGGGGTCGTGCTCCAGGTCGGATATGCCCATAGCTGCGCTGAAATCGTGCCAGTAGCGGTCTGACTGGAGCATTCCCAGGCAAATCCACTTTCCGTCAGCGCATTTGTAATGGTTCCACAACGGATTCCCGGCTTCGCTGCGATATACCTTCGGAAGGCCCTGTCCAATGGACAGGCCGGCCTGCACGTTCAGACCCTGCAGATGAATCATGCTTCCCAGATGCGATATGTCCACCATCTGGCCGATTCCATGGCGCTCCCTGGCGATGATGGCAGCCATGATGCCGTAAGCGAGCATGATGGCCCCCATCTGGTCGGCGACTCCACCCGTTATTACGGTGGGCGGAGTGTCTGGTTCTCCCAAACAGTTCATTATTCCGGATCGTGCGAGGCCCATGTAGTCGAAAGAGGGTTCTGCGCTGTCGGGGCCGTCCGGCCCGTAACCGGAAGCCGTGGCATATATGAGTTTGCCGTTATATTTCTTCAAGTCCTCGTAACCTAGACCCAGTCTCTCAGCCACCCCCTTACGGAAGTTCTGTGCGAAGACATCGCACTTTTCAATCATACGATATACTATCTCTTTCCCCCTGGGGCCCTTGAGGTCGATGGCTATGCTCTTTTTGTTCCGGTTCAGGTACTCGAAGTAGAAATTCCAGCTCAGCGGGATATCCACCATCTTGTCCAGGATATCCAGTATCCCCCTGCTGGGGTCTCCAGAGACATGTTCCAGCTTTATGACTTCAGCGCCCATATCCCCCAGCATGGCAGTGGCCGAGGGCCCTTGCTGCCAGATGGTCCAATCCAGAATTCTTATGCCCTCCAAAATCGAAACCAACTATAAAACTCCTCTCGATTTACACCTTTAATGGAGCCCTTTTGCCGGGCAAGGCCGACTCTGCACTCATCCTGTTACGACTCGCTGATAACCTCAAATTATCTTATCGCTTCGAAAGACGTCTATCTCGGCGGCGCTGTAATCGCAGATGTCCCTCAAGACCTCTTCGGTATGTTCGGAAAGAGACGGAGCCTTATCCTGAATGCCGCAGGGGGTCTCGCTCATTCCGAAAGGGGACCCCATGATCCGTATATTTCCCAGTTCCGGATGTTCATAAGTGGTTACGTAGCCATTCTCCACCGCCTGAGGGTCTGAGAGCAGATCCGCAATGTCGTTCACCACGGTGTAAATAAAATCCCCGCCTTCCTTTAAGAGTTTCATCCATTGCTCCCTGGTCCTTGTGGCGAACCGCTTGTCCAGTATGGCTATGATCTCCCTGGCGTTCTCCGCCCTGCTCACCACATCCTTAAACCTGGAGTCATTCTCCAACTCCTGGATTCCCATAACAGAGCAGAAATCGTGCCAGTAGCGGTCCGGCTCCAGCATCCCGAGGCAAATCCACTTGCCATCCTCACATCGATAATGGTTCCATAAAGGGCTTTGCGCCTCTTCCCTGTTGGATTTGGTAAGAGTCTGCCCCATGGCCATGACAGCCTGAATATTGAGGCCTTGAAGATGCATCATGCTGCCCAGATGAGATGTGTCCACCTGCTGGCCTATGCCCATGCGCTCTCTGGTTATGATGGCGGTGAGCACCGCGTAAGCGAGCATGATCGCGCCCAACTGGTCTGCGATTCCGCCTACTATATTCGTGGGTGGGGTATCGGGCCCGCCGACCGTCGTCATTATGCCGGAGCGGGCCAGGCCCATGTAGTCGAAAGAAGGCTCGGCGCTGTCGGGCCCTTCCGGCCCGTATCCCGTTGCGGAAGCATAGATAATCTTGTCGTTGTGCTTCTTCAGGTCCTGGTAGCCGAGGCCCAGCCGTTCAGCCACACCCTTCCGATAGTTCTGAACGAATATGTCGGACTTCGCCGCCAGCCTGTAAACTATCTCACGGCCCTCAGGCCTCTTGAGGTCCAGGGCTATGCCCTTTTTGTTCCGGTTCAGGTACTCGAAGTAGAAATTGTAGGGCGTCTCCATTTTAAGCGCTTCCATGAGTTGCCGGACGACTTCCCTCCCCGGATCTCCGCCGAGAGGTTCTATCTTTATCACCTCAGCGCCCAGATCCCCCAGCATGGC
>CAYVLI010000398.1:0-2860 GCA_964452105.1 uncultured Nitrospinota bacterium | reverse complement strand
CTGACAATTTTCCGACAATAAAGAATTTTGACCTTCCAATTTATGCATTATCGCAGCTTCCTTTAATTTTCATGTGAATCGTGGTAAAAAACAGGTGGAAAGGTTTCCTGGTTAGTGGCTTTTAACGTGATAAGTGAACCAGAAAGGGAGGGGTGGTTATGAAGCCGGGTCGTTTTATAGTTGATACGCATGTTCACGTTCAAAGGCACGCCGCGGGTTCCGAGTTCAAGAAGCTGGGGCTGGACGATCCCAAGAAAATCAGATATGAAGACCTGGCTAAAGTAATGCACACCATGAAAACCTACGACAACTCCAGGAGGTTGTTGTACGATATGGAATGTTACGGCGTGGATATGTGCATACTCTGTTCCGCCTTCGGGATGGATAATGAAATAAATGCTAATCTGGTCGATAAATATCCGGATAAATTTGCAGCCCTATGCTGTGCCAAGGAGACAGCAAACAGGGCGATTGCCGGGGAGATAGAGTGGACCATGGAGGCGGCGGTGAAGGAGCTGGACGCTTTGCTGTCCACGGGCAAATATGTGGGGATAGGAGAGGGGATGCCCTCCAAACCGCACGGAATGAGGGATCAGAAGACGCTTAGCCAGACGGAGAGGATGGACGATCTCCGGAAGGTCATGAACCTGGCCCGGAAGCATGATGCGCCTGTTCGGCTTCATACGGGGTCACCCATGGGCTATCCGGTATCTTATACTTTCTGGCCTGAGACGTTCCACCCCCTCTGGGCGCAGGACCTCGCCGCCGAATACCCGGATGTGACCATCGTCTTCGATCACGGAGGCCTGCAGGGGGGCAGGTGGGACCATTGGGTGAAGGAATGCTGTCTGGTGGCGGCCAATCACGACAATGTTTACCTGGAGACGGGGCTCTACTGGACGGAGCTATATCATTTGCCGTTGTCGGACCCGAACATCGGCCCTGAGAAACTGTTATGGGGGACGGACTGGGGTGCAAGCATTCCCATACATACGCAGCACGGCTCGAACCCTCAGACCTTTCCGGTTCAACTGAGGAAGGAGGGGGTCGTGCCTCACCAGGTGGATGTCATGGGCTGGAGCCTCAGGCAACTCTGCCGCCTGGACATATCTCAGGACGACCTCAACCTGATACTGGGGGGAAACGCTGTCCGGATTTACAAGCTTCCCTTCGAATTGACACGGATGTTCAGAGAGGTTTGATGTGCGGGTGCGGAGTGCATTGTTATAATTTATCCATGGAGGCTGGAGTTTTTTTACGACCGCATCGGGATTTTATAATTGCTGGGAGAGGGCTTCTCCCATAAACAGTCCGGAGCGAATTGCTGCGGGTGCGCCGAACCCGGCTGTACATTCCGCTCCCACGGGGTATATTCCTGAAGAACCTGCAGCCACCACGCGCTTGCGGGCTCGCCTTAAGTGATAGAGGCTCTGGTCTCTGCCGCACAGTTGTTGGTAGTCGCCGGGGGTGAGGGTCTTCATATACGTTATGTGATTTCGCAAATAGGGTATTATTTCCGTAAGGGACTGCAGCAGTGATTGTGTAAGTTTGTGATACATTTCTCTCTCAATTCCGCCATCTCCGGTCCTTCTGAGGAAAAGGGTAGCTCTTAGCGTCCTTTCCCCCTCTGGCGCCCAGCCGCTCACGTTTTTCGGGCTTAAAGAAATACGCACAATGTTTCCATCGAGCAGGGGACCCTTCCCACTGAGCGGTGTATAAGCAACTGAGCTTAGCTGTTCGGGAATCGCCTCTCCTTTTACGCCCAGCAGCAGTGAAAAAGGGCTGACCGTTGAAGACTCCTTGCCGAGAATCCTGATGATTTCCCGGCTGCTCAACAAACTGCTGTTTCCCCTCGACGAGATTCCATTGAGTATAACTCTACGGGCGGTTATATCCGCCTTGACGGATTGGATGGAGGCTGAAACCCCGGCGGCTCTTTTCCCGTTCCAGAGCAGTTTTTCCACTCTCGCTCCGCAGTTTACTTCTCCGCCTCTCGCTCTGATGGTGTCCGCAATGAATTCGGGCATTGCCGAGGACCCGCCGGAGAACCGGTAGAAGGGGCTCGGCAGGCAACGGAGAGCGCCGAGGATGGCCGTGTAGTTCAGGCGATCGACGTGTGGAGCGTAGAAGTGTGAGAGGACTCTCAGGCACTGCCTGGCAGGCGCATGACGGATGATGCGCTTCACGGGCCGAAGCAGCCTGACACCGGTACTTATGGGGATTCTCCTGATGCGTGGAGTCCTTCGCTCATCGAAAGCCTCATGTGCCATGGACTGAACGAGTGAGTATAGCTTCTTTATATGCTCGACGCATTCGGGGTATTCGCGCTCCAGTTCTTCCATCAAAAGGAAGTAATCCGGATGTATGGTTATGCGGTGATCCGGAAGGAGGGCTTGAGGGCCCGGCCGCAGGGGAAGGAGAAAATTTTCATCTTCTATTATTTTTTCCTCATTGAGAATACCGAACAACCGATGAACGGGTTCTCCCGGCGCTAATCCGGTTAAGGCTGCCGGGCCGAGCTCGAAGCGGTATCCTTCGGTTTGTATGCTCTTGCAGCACCCACCGGGGGTTTCTCCCTCCTCAACCACCAGCACCCTGATGCCGTGGACGGCCAGAACCGCAGCGGCGGAGAGACCTCCCAGCCCTGCGCCTACTACTATAACGTCGTAATCGTAGTGTGACATAGACCAAATCTATTCCGACATGCTAAAAGTTACTGTCTCGATACGAGTTTTCAGGGTGTTCCCCTGAGCTTCACGGCCTCCTGATAAGTTACGGGTCTGCAGCGTCGAGCTTTTAAGGCTTTTACGAGGTCTGCTTCGTTCCTTATGGAATCTTCGAAGTGAGTGAGGTATCTGCC
>CAYVLI010000397.1:0-2860 GCA_964452105.1 uncultured Nitrospinota bacterium | reverse complement strand
AAGTCTGTAATCTCTTTTCGATCCCAGATGTGGTTACCGGAGGTGAGGACTTTTATGGGGAGGGATAACAAATCTTCGACGATGTCGGGGGTAATGCCGAAACCCCCTGCGGCGTTTTCGCAATTTGCCAGGCAAAAATCCACCAGGTGTTCTTCGATGATCTTGTAGATGGTTTCCTTAACCGTATGTCTGCCCCTTTTCCCAACGATGTCTCCTATAAAGAGGATTCGCAAGGCGTGCCTTCCTTTCCGGCTATTTTGCGTATTCCACGGCCCTGGTCTCCCTGAGGACAGTGACTTTTATCTCTCCGGGGTAGGCAAGCTCTTCCTCGATTTTTTTGGCTATATCCTTGGCCAGGTATCCTACCTCGTGATCTTTGATCTGCTCTGGTACGACCATGACCCTTATCTCACGACCAGCCTGTATGGCGTATGCCTTGTCCACTCCTTTGAAGGAGTCAGCGACCTCTTCCAGCTTCTGCAGTCGTTTGATATATGTTTCCAGCATTTCCCTTCTTGCGCCTGGTCGCGCGGCCGACAGGGTATCCGCAGCCTGCAGCAATACGGCTATCACGGAATTGGCTTCAACGTCTTGATGGTGTGCGGCGATGGCATCGATTACAGGTTTGGGTTCGTTGTATCGTTTGGCGAGTTCCACACCTATCTGGGTGTGGCTCCCTTCGGTTTGGTGGTCCACTGCTTTTCCGATGTCGTGCAGGAGGCCCGCCCGCCTGGCCAGCTTCACGTCCTCCCCCAGTTCCGAGGCCATGGCGCCGCATAGATAGGCGACCTCTTTTGAGTGCAGGAGGACGTTCTGGGAATAACTCGAACGATATTTGAGTTTCCCCAGCAACTTGATCAGCTCTGTATGGATGTTTTCGACCCCTGAATCGAAGGAGGCTTGTTCTCCTTCCTCTTTTATGATGGTGGTCATCTCCTTCTTGACTTTATTTACCACGTCTTCGATGCGGCCGGGATGTATCCTTCCATCCGACATGAGCCTCTCCAGGGATCTGCCGGCTATTTCTCTTTTGTATGGGTCGAACGCTGAAAGGAT
Organism: uncultured Nitrospinota bacterium; assembly: GCA_964452105.1. GTDB lineage: Bacteria > JAUXIQ01 > JAUXIQ01 > JAUXIQ01 > JAUXIQ01 > CAYVLI01. Next base: position 1,804 of record CAYVLI010000397.1, on the reverse strand, counting down.
GATGGCCTCTGGCGTGTCGTCTATTATCAAGTCGACGCCGGTGGCGATTTCCAAAGCCCTTATGTTTCTGCCCTCGCGGCCTATGATGCGCCCCTTCATCTCGTCGTTGGGGAGGTCCACGACTGATACTGTCGTTTCAGCCACGTGCTCAGAGGCGCATTTCTGGATAGCGAAACTTATAGTCTCCTGAGCTTTCCGCTTGGCGCTATCTCTGATTTCCTCTTCGATCTTTTTCAAGCGACCGGATGCTTCGGCTCTGGCTTTGCTTTCCAGGAGGGCCATGAGCTCTTCCTTGGCTTCCTGGGCTGTCATCTCGGATATCTGTTCCAGCCGTTCTGTCTCCTTATCCAGGAGGTCCTTGTATTGGCTTTCGAGCCTCTGCAGTTGAGTTTTGCGCTCGACGACATCCTTTTCCGCCCTGGCTATTCCTTCCTCTCGCTGGTCGAGATGGTCGTTCTTCTTTTCGAGGTTTTCCTCTCGTGCGCTGAGACGGCGTTCGATCTTCTGAATCTCAGTTCTCTTTTCCTTGAGTTCCTTTTCAGCTTCGGCTTTTTCTTTGTAAAGTGATTCCTTGGCTTCCAGAATGGCCTCTTTTTTCCTGGCCTGAGCCTCCTTATCAGCCTCGGTTATAATATTTTTAGCCTGCTCCCTGGCTGAGGAGATTTTTTTCTCCATAGCCGCCTTGCTTATCAATGCTCCTATAACTATGCCTACCACCAAGGATATGGCATAGGGAGCTATCATCTTCAATATTTCCAATATTTCCATGTTCACTTCCGTTTTCTCCTATGGCCATTCCACACCCTACTGCGGACCTCGACATAAAGGTTTTGAGCCGGTGCGGTTGATATTCATTACCATATATGTAAACGATTTATTCTCTGTTCATATTTTTGGAGTGATTGTGTTTCCTCGCCTTTTGCCCTCCGGCCCCGATTAATCTTTTTTCTGTTATCACCAGGTCCATGGGCACATCATGGCTTGAGGCCGGTATCTCTTCCAGAACCTGGAAATGGAAGGCGAGACCCACACTGGTGGTGCGTGCGGTTTTCTGCGCCAATAACTTGTCATAATAGCCTTTACCGAACCCCAGGCGGTTTCGACGCATATCGAAAGCAAGGCCGGGTACGGCTATCAAATCCACCTGATTAAGAGATATTGGCCTGAGATATTCCATTAAGGGTTGAAGTATCTTGTGCGGGCCTGGCGCCAGTTCCCGCTCGATATCCTTTATTTCCGACAGGATTAAGCCGTCGGTCTCGGTATCTATGTAAGGAACGGCAACCTTTTTACCCATATCGAGGGCTTCTTGTACCATTTCGCCTGTTTGCACTTCCGTTTCCATCGAGAGGTAAAAGGAGACTATCTTGGCGTTGCTAAAATTATCCAGAGCGAAGAGCTTGAATTTAATTTCACGGCTCTTAGTCGCTGCTTCGCTTCTCTCATGAGCCTTGCGAAGCGCAGACATCTTCTGGCGAATGCTTTCTTTAGTGGACATCGTTAAACCATTATATTACCGGCCGGGCCAGGGGCCCCGGTATTTTAGGAGGCCGCTTCCATGTTTAACGAGCGTGCGGAAGAGGCGCTATCCCGTGCCTATCTGTTAATGGCGCCGCTGAAAGCTTGGTCCCAGCCCTGCATAGGGAGTCGTGCGGCCTGGGGGCACGCTTGCCAGCCATGCGCTCAGTTATTACTTACAAAGCTGTCAGTCTGAAATGGTTGATGGGCGCTGAAAATTACAAAGGGGTGGGTTGCTTTCAGGGGATTTCACTCTTCGTGATGGACGAAAGGAACCTGTTGCGAG
>CAYVLI010000396.1:0-2866 GCA_964452105.1 uncultured Nitrospinota bacterium | reverse complement strand
TCTATAACCCGTTGATAAGGGGCCGCGCCGGCATCTCCCCTGGTGCTGTAGGGTGCGCCTGGTCCCAGGGCGAAATTGACCACGGCCATAAGGCTAAGGATAATGACTACAATACCAATTGCTCTGTACGGCCCGCCCCATCTCAACATCAGCAGGCCTATCACCAGGGGGATGAAAAATAGATACAGCGCCCGAATATTCTTCCGCTCATTCCACCTGAACTTCTTTTTCATATTGTGCACCACCGGCATCCCCGCATAAAATTCGGGGTCCTCGCTTCCCAGAACCAGCAGGTGTCTCCGCCAGTCCACCACCTTGAGGTTTTTGTTCAGCAAACCGCCCTCCCAGTGATACAAAGGCGCAGCTTCCACACCGGGAACGAGAACCATATCGGGGTACGAGGACCTCGCCTCTGCGATGCGCTGCAGATAGTTCTCAGGTCCAAGGGAGATGACCGAAGGCCGTGTCCTGGTAATCTTCAGGAGGTTCGGGAAGACAGGGAGACCGTAGGAAATTTTCATCAGGAGGTGGTCCGTCAGGAAAATTATCCTTATATTATTATCTCTTGCCAGTTTGACCAGATCGGGAATGGCCAGCTTGCCGCTGCTCACATCCGAGTGCACGTGAACTATCCCCTGGAACTGCTCAAGCTCCTCCTGGGCCGGAGCTGAAGCAGTAATAACCAGGAGCAGAACGGCCAGGAGCATCAGAGACAGCGCTAACGTAAAACTGCCCGGCTTCCGTTTATGGCCATTGGAAGACATATCGGCCTGTTTTTCGGATTGAGGGCAGGCGGGTGTTAGAGGTGAATCGGCGCCTGCGTTGCGTTCGTTCAACTAAGGACCCTTTCAAAGCTATGTTGCGGCTATTATATGACCTGATGCGACGTCAGGCCGTGCCGGGCCCGACGAGCTGCCTCCTTATCATTACGGCAAGGAGCGGAACTCTCTTGATACATTTTCTGCTTCACCATAACGGTTATCTGTTTGACGTCGTAGCTTCCGCTCGAGAAGCTCCTGATAGAGTGCATCTATTTTTTCTAACATCGCATCGATGCTATACTCTTCGGCCCTGTTCTTACCCTCAACCCCCATTTTCCGCCTCAAATCTTCATCCTTGAGTAACATGACTATGGCCCCGGCTAACTGTTCCGGGCTTTCCGCCTCCACCATGAGGCCACTCTCTCCATCTGCCACCAAATCCGGCACACCGCCTACATCGGTGGCTATCACTGCTTTGCCTGCGGCCATGGCCTCCACCACAGCCCTACCCATCCCTTCGTTCAGGGAGGGCAGTACGAAAAGGTCTGAGGCTGCCAGCAGTTCAGGCACGTCTTCTCTCTCACCGAGGAAAATAACCTCTTCCGCCACACCCAGATTTCGGGCGAGGCCTTCGAGTTCCCCCCTGAGCGCTCCATCACCGCATAGAAGGACTCGGGCCTGCGGGAGCTCCTTCAGCACAGAGGGGACCGCATTTATCAGGTAACGATGGCCTTTGACGGGCTCCAGCCTGCCCACGGAGAGGACAATCGGTTCTCCACGGGTCAGCCCAAGCTCCTTGCGCTTCACTTCCGGATCGGCGCCTGCCGCCCGATAGCGGTCGATATCCACACCGCTGTGCACGACGTGGAACCTCTCTTGCGCCGCTATGCCCAGCTTCACGTGCTCATCCTTCCCCCTGGGGGTCAGGGTTATTATTGCGTCAGTAAACGATGCGGTGAACTTTTCCATGAGGATAAACAGTTTTGTGAGTATCCTACCGTAGTAACCGTAAAACACGTGGCCGTGTGGAGTATGCACTATCACAGGCACCCTGGCAAACCTTGCGGCCCATCTTCCCAGCATACCTGCTTTGGAAGAGTGGGTGTGCACCAGGTGGTAACCTCCCCGGGCCATTATTCTATAGAGCCGCCAGAGCGCACGCAAGTCCTTCCATGGGTTGATATTGCGGACGAGGTGCGGAATTACCATCAACTCCAGCCCGCGGCGCTGAAACTCATCAACAATCTCACAGGCCAAACCGCCGCCTTCCCCTGCTGCAAGGGAAAGCCGGTAGCGATTCCAATCGAGGCCGAAAACCGTGAGCAGTGTATTATCCGCGGAACCGCCCCTGTCCAGCCTGGTTATGACGTGCAGCACCCTGTAGTGGTCGTCAACGCTTGTCATCCCCCGGTCCGCCTGAAAAGCTGCATAAACTTTAATTACCCTCCATCGCGCGCATTAACTTTTTGACCGTGTTTCTTCAAAGGAGGCTGCGAACGAGGTCGATTCGGTCCTCCCAGCGGAATTGCCTGCATACCCGCTCCAGCCCCTGCGCCCCCATCTTTTGCGCAAGCTCATGGTCCATGAGCAGACCGGTTATAGCCTGCGAGATTTCTTTGATACTCAGCGGGTCCACCAGATAACCCGTTTCGCCGTGAACCACCGCTTCCTCCGTGCCGCCGCTTTTGCCCGCCACCACTGCTTTGCCTGCTGCGGCTGCTTCGAGGAATACTATACCGAACCCTTCGACGTTCCCCCTGGAGGGGATGTCCCGGGACAACTGAACGAAGAGGTCGCTGCAACCGTAATAGGCGGGCAGCGTCTCCCGGCCGACATAGCCAGCGAATACAACGTGTTCTCTCACCCCCATCTCAACAGCCAGCGCCTCCAATTGTTTGCTGTAGGGCCCCGTTCCCACAATCAGGTAGGCGGCGTCGGGTACTCGTTTCATAATTACAGGCAGGGAGCGTATGAGCATATCGTGCCCCTTCATCTCCACTATTCTTCCGACTGTCAGGATGACTTTCTTACCCTCCAGACCGTGCTTCTCCCTTATTTGCAGGGTGTCAGCCGGATGGCGGTATGGCGCGGCATCGACGCCGGGA
>CAYVLI010000395.1:0-2866 GCA_964452105.1 uncultured Nitrospinota bacterium | reverse complement strand
GTTGAGTCGCATAGTACCACGCTATCATTTATCGTTAGAGTGTATGCTCCGGTTTTCACTGCTACTGCTGTAGCAATTGCGCCATCCACCTCGATCTTCGATGTAGGAGCCTTTACGCCCCCAAACCCAAGATTGCCGTTTTTCAGGAGCGTAAGAGCGTTTGCCGGAGAAGTGTCAGTCCCATTGCCGATTACAAACAAAGGGTCTGTCGATACCCAAGCACCAGAATTCCCTGAAACTATATTATATCGCCCAAGGGCTACGGATGCGTAAGGTTGAGCTTTGGAATAATTCCCGAAAGCCGAGGAAGCGTACCCGGAAGCTACGGAAGCACGTCCGAAAGCTACGGAAGCGAACCCGGAAGCTATGGAATAGTGCCCGGCAGCTATGGAAGTGGTCCCGACAGCTTTAGTAGAATGTCCGAAAGCTACGGAATAATCCCCTATGGATGAATCGTTCCAAGTACCCCCATCGACATACCCTGCTCGTATGGCGGCCTTCCGAGGATACCAAATTAAGTGAGGGCCTGCGGATGGATTGGCTAATGTGGCCCCTCCCCCGAATGTCCCGTCCCATCGCCAGAGGTCGTTAACTGCCGGCAACCCCATAATCGTTGTCCCCGAATAAGGATAGTACTGCATTGCCGTCGCCGCACTTGCACTCCCCGCCCACATCAGCATGAGCAGGATAACCAAAACAATTCTTTTCAAGATTGTGAGCTTTTTCATTTCTACCACCTCCATTTAACTTTCAACAAACCATCGCTGCTGATATATGTTGTGAAGTCTTTGTTTGACAAAAGTCTCCATGTATCGAACCCAGCATCCAACAGGATAAGCACGGCCATGCGGTCTGCATTTCCTCCTGCATTCTCGTATACGCCGAAGTCGTGATATGCCCCTTTCTTCGAGAGCAACTGTCTCCCGGCATACCAGAACGCATTTCCAAAGGAATAAGCAATCCTACCGAGGTTGTAATCTCCCTTGACCCAACCTTCCTGTAGCGTGATCTTCCGGGAGATACTCTGAACAGCAAGACCGGACATGGCCATAAGTCTCACATTGCCAGCTTCCTTCGGATCGGTAGGGGCCTGATTCAGCCGCCAAGATCCGAGTCTCCCCGACTCCCACGTGATCGGGACCTTCTTCGTATGTGCCACCAGTTCATGGCCACCTTCGTGAAGAGCGTACTCGGTCAGAAACCCCGCGGTAAATTGAGGCAGGTTAAAAGCATGGGCGGGGGCTGAACCACCGAATATATACAACATCATAAAGACCAGAGCCGGGGTGACTGCCCGGTTACAGTTCCGCATTCTCATCGTGCCGAATAATCTCAAAGAGGTTTTCATTAAGTCAGCCCTCGCCCACATTTTAGTTTCCGGTGCGAATACTTTTCCCAGCCAGCTAAATGTCCAGTCCATTTCTCATCCCTCCTTTACGAGCATATCGCCCACCTTCAATTTATGATAACTCCCTCTCCCGAAAGCCTGAACTGCAAGGTACATCGGCCACCTCACGTAAAACGGCTTTCCCCGGTCACACATGGCGTCTAAGAAGATCCGGTTTGCCGTGTGGAAAGGAACCATAGGTTCCGAGTCCTTTCGATATAGATAATCATGGATCACCGCCTCTCTGTGCGCCCTATCTCCCCATATAGAATATACCATTGGAATCCGGGGAACGGAAGCGAAATCGGTCTCGAATCCTCGTGGGACGACGATCTTTTTTCCGATGTATGCAGAGCGATATTCCAGGGGTTCCGTAAGCCGGAAAACTTTGTCATCCACTTCTGCTATTACCAAATCGCTTAGAAACATTATTTACCCTTCCATCCAGTCTGCATGTTTCGTCAGTACCCGGCAATTATACCAATGGTTACAGGCCCTGTGAGGACATTCCTGAGAAGCGCAGATAAGAATACCATGTTCAATGCGGGCCCGGATAGGAAGGGCGTTCTTCAACACGACACGGCCGGAGGCATAGACCCTGCCTGCGCCGTCTTTCACTGTGATCTCAGGCATCTTTATCCCTCCACGGATCTCGTATCCCCGCCACGTCGGTCAACTCTCCAAACCGTCTGTACTGGACGAAGGCTCCCTTCTTCCAGCAATTATCCAGAGTCGTGTCTCTCCCGCCGTGTTCCGCTCCAATGGTAACATATTTATCAACGATGATCTGGACATGATGAATGTGCTTCTCCCCATAGAAGACAAGATTCCCGGTCTTAATCTCCCCTTCCGGGAACATCTTAAACAATGTTGCGGCGTTATAGTCTTTCGTGTCAATCCTGCCAAAAGGTCTCAGCATAGCACAGACATACCCAGAACAGTCAAAGTAAGGCCCGTTGCCTCCCCATACGTAGGGTGCGCCTAAGAAATGCTCGCAGTAGTCCATGAACTCCCACCTGTTTGCCGGAACCTCGTCGGGGAAGATTATCATTGATGCCTCTCTAAATGCTTGTTAAATCTCTCCTCAAACCGGATCATCCAGTTTTTCAGGTCCTCCCATCGTTTATCCTGGTTCTTCTCAAACTCATCCCACTTCGATATCAACGGGCATCGATCCTGGTTTGTCTTGCATTCCTCCCTATCCATTTTCCTTCCCACTACTCGAAACAGCACCGCAAGCACAGCTCCGTAAACTCCCAACACCATATCAATCGCCCATGTGCTGACCTTTTCCACTATTTCCCTCTCCTCTTCTTTTTCTTTTTATAGGTATCGTAGAACCCTTCCGCTCTTCCGACAGATTGCCTCTCGGTATAGCCCTCCTTCCGAAAGGCGGGGATAGCCCGTTTCAGGTAGTGCTTCCTTGTCTCATTTCTGCGTGGTTTCGGCATCACAACCTCGTCCTGTGATAATGATATT
>CAYVLI010000394.1:0-2867 GCA_964452105.1 uncultured Nitrospinota bacterium | reverse complement strand
GATGCGGTTCCGTCGTGGGCACCAGTCCGAACTCCGGCGTATTGGTCTTCCCCACCACTATCAGACCTGCACGTTTATGACGACTCACCAGTTCGCTATCGTGGTCGGGGACGTAGCGGCCCAGCAGGAAAGCCGAGCCTTCGCAGGTTCTTACCCCTGCATAGTCCGCCAGCAGGTCTTTCAGGAGGAAAGGCACGCCTTTGAAGGGGCCATCCGGCAGTTCGCCGGCGGCCGCTGCACGCGCTTCTTCGTACATGGGCGTAATCACGGCATTGATCGCAGGGTTCAGCCTTTCGATGCGCTCGATAGCGGCTTCCACCAGCTCGATGGCATTCACTTCCCCCCTGCGTACCAACTCCGCCTGGGCCGTGGCATCCAGAAAAGCCAGCTCATCTAATTTACCCATGATTGCACTCCTTCCTATTAATGGATGGAACTTCAAGCTCAGCCTTGTCATTATGAAGGTAAAATGCCGCCCTCATTAACCATGAGTTTTTCAGCATCCATTTATGCTATGATAATACAATAGAAAACAGCAGTTTTAAAATATTTGTGTTCTATTGTATGAATCTCTTTTAATTTAGCGTATAATTAAATTAGCAAAGGCAATCCGGCATAAGGTGCGTAAGTTTCGTGTTTTTAAAAAAGGCATAGCAGGTAAGCATGCATTTCGGTCCATTTAATCTTGCTTCCTGATTCTTGTGTGTGGCAGCGAAAGCAAGTATAGGTTTTAAGCCTCGGCTTCAATAAGTTTGTTCTTTTGAGTAGTTGCAAATTCAAAGACTTCGCGCAATCCCCCGTCTCATGATTCATTATGGAACATTTTATCGACCGGATAATAGATGAATTACTCCGGGTCAGGGGTTTAGACCTGTCCGACTACCGTCGTAATATCCTTGAAAAAAATCTTACCGCCAGGATGGTGAGGCTAAACTTGAAAGAGCCGGAAGAGTACCTGGCGCGGCTCCGTAACGACCCATCTGAGTGCGACAACCTCATTGATACTCTTGTGATAAAGGTAAGTTCGTTCTTTCGCAATCCTGTCGTATTCGAGGTCATAGCCCAAAAAGTGCTGCCCCGGATAATCGATGAGAACAGGAGTAAACACAATAGGGCGCTGCGTGTATGGAGCGCAGGGTGCGCGTCTGGTGAGGAGCCTTACTCTGTCGCGATTCTGATTCACGAGGCATTAAGAGATGAAGAGCCCGGCTGGACTTCCCATATCTTTGCCACCGACATAAGCAAGAGAGCGTTGCAAGAAGCCAGGGCGGGGATTTATCCGGTTGATAAATTTAATGATACGAAACTCGCTGTACTCGAAAAGTATTTTGTTGCCGAAGCCTCTGGTGGCTTCAAGATACGCCCGTTCGTGCGGAAAATGGTCCGTTTCACTCTGGATGACGTTACTTCAAGAGACAGGTTTGCACCGGCTGATAGCATATTCGGCTCGTTCAACCTGGCGCTTTGCAGGAATCTACTCATCTATTTTTCAACAGAGTTGAGAGAGCACGTCCTTCAAAAGCTATACAAAGCTCTGGCTGAAGGAGGGTATCTAATTTTAGGCGATAGCGAATCGTTAAGCAGAGGGATGAGAGGTAAATTCATCGCCGTGGATAAGAAGAACCGTATATTCAAAAAAGCTTGATGCGAACATGGATTATAATCGGCCGATCTACGCTCCAGAGGAATCCCGTTCAGGCGTAAATAGTCAATCAGGGGAGGTTCTCTTATGAAATTCATGGGCAACACGAGTATCAAGAGCAGGATTATATTAACATTTTTGGTTCTGACGGCGCTTTTTATCATTTTTAGCATTATCTCAATAAGAGAGATGGAGGATTTAGGCGATTTGACATACCAGTTGTATGACCATCCGCTTCGTGTCTCTAATGCCGCTCTAAGGGCCAGCATGGGCGTCGTTAAGATGCACGATAATATGCATGATATGCTCTTGTCAAAAAATCAGCTTGAGCTGCAGGATAAGATCCAGGCGGTTCAGTCCGAAGAGGAGATCGTTTATCAGAATCTCGACATCGTGAGAAGAAAAATATTGGGCGCGGAAGGCAAAAGACTGGAGCAAGAGACGCGAGATCTGTTCGCGGAATGGAAACCCATAAGATATGAAGAAATCGGACTCGTCATGGAAGGGAACAGAGACGCCGCCACCCTCATAACCAGAGGGAAAGGGGCGGACTACGTCGCTCATCTCGAGGATAAGATGCTTGAACTCAGCTCGTACGCCAGAAACAAGGCCGACAGTTTTATGATAAGCTCAAGAGAGATGAGAAATCAGGTTTTGAAGAAGATCATTACACTTGTTATTGTCGTAATCCTGCTCACGTTCATAATTTTCTATCTGATGACAACCAGCATCCTTTCCGATTTATCCGGACTCAAGAACGCAATGGCCGAAATCGTATCCACAGGCAGCCTCGTTAAGGCGGAGCTGGCCGGAATTAAAGAAATCAGAGATATGACGGAGCATTTCAACTCTCTCATCGACAGGCTCAAAAACCAGTTCTGGCTGAGAGATGGTGAGGTCGGTCTTAATCGGGAACTATCAGATAATATTCCTTTTGATGAGCTGGTGACAAAGAGCATAAATTTCGTCTCGAGGCATGTGGGCGCCTGCGCTGGGGCCCTTTATACCTATAACAAGGACGGCAATGTGTGCGAATTGAGGTCTTCGTTCGCTTTCGTAGAGAGAAAATATCTCTCCAACAGGTTTAAGCCCGGCGAGGGGATCGTGGGGCAGGTAGCGGTCGAAAAGAAGCCCATTCTGCTCAAAGGCATAACCAGGGAGGAGGCGGTAGCGAACACGGGGACCATCAGCGAGCCCCCGAGATATATCTACGCCGTCCCTATGC
>CAYVLI010000393.1:0-2875 GCA_964452105.1 uncultured Nitrospinota bacterium | reverse complement strand
TAATCAAAAATTATGCTGAAGATGATGAACTTGTTCTGGGCACACTGATTTCCGGAAACTTCTTCGGAGAGTTTGCCCTGATAACCGCGGAACCGCGCATGGCCACCGTCAAGACTGCGACTCCCTGCCAGCTCCTTCAGCTCAGGAAGGCAGATTTGGACGACATCATCAGCCACCATCCCAACCTGCAAAAGGCCCTGGAGAAGGCATATCGCGAGAGGGTATTGGCCAACACCATGGCCAAAGCATCGCTCTTTTCCGGTCTGCCCGCCGAGGATAGAAAAGAGCTTTCCGGCTATTTTATCACACAGTTAATCCCCGCCGGGACGGTTATTTGCGGCCTGGGAGCAGCTAAGGGCGAGGCTTTCTACCTTATCGAGAGGGGAGAGGCTGAGAAGCTGGAGGAGGGCAGCCCTGAAATCAGGACTACTCTCAAGGCCGGGGACTTCTTCGGGGAGGAAGCGCTGACCGGGGAAAGAGTGGACGGCGGCGGCGGTATAAGTATAATAGCAGTGACTGAACTGGAGACCTTGAAGCTCAACCGGGAAGGGCTCGAGCGGTTTTTGGAAAAACATCCTGGAGTTAAGATGGAGGAGGCTGGCTGATGGAAGAGAGATTCAGTTTTCCTGTGGGGGCATGGTACGGAAACATTTTTCGTTTTCACGTCAGGGAGGTAATGGAGGAAGACGGTTTTAAAGAGCGGATAATGCATGGAGGTTCTAACATTATAAGCCTCTGCTATTTCGAGAGGGACGGTGATGTCGTCTCACTGACAGTCACCAAGGAAACAATGGGCAAATCTATAATAGAGCTCCACTCGGAGACTTACCCCTTAAAAGATATAATGCTCAGGTCGGTGATCAATATGGTTAATGAGGTAAGCGACGACTTCCTCAAGCCTGTGTTACCCGGGGAGAAAGTGGAAGAGATGAAAAGGCTCATCCGCGACGCTATCCTTGCCGGTGAATGACTCAAAACCCCGGCAAATTCCTTTCCTGCCATCTTTTCAAGCAAGGTCGATGCATCTATTTAAAGGGTCGGCTCTTGCTCGTCTGGCCGTCCTTAAGCTCGAATTTTCCATCAGGGCGGTTTGTAACATGCAGAGGCGGGCCTCGCGGCAGCCCTGGGCAGCTACAAGGGTCGCCTCTGTCAGGTAATCAAAAAGACATTTTGTAAAGACCGAACGGGTTCGATTAGCAACGAGTTCTTGATTTTTTTAGATTCCTGATGATAAATCGGGTTAAACTAATAATAACAGGGCTGAAGCTATGGATATAATAATTTCAACATGACTTTATCCTTCTCACCGTTTAAGAGATTAAAAAAATTCAGGAAAAGCCCCGAAACTTCGTTTAAGCTTTTTTACCTGACCTATTTCGGCGCCCTGGGCGCGGTGCTGCCCTACCTGACCTTGCATTTCCATAACATGGGGTTCTCCGGGACCCAGATAGGCGTCCTCTCGTCTCTTATCATGGCCGCCAATATGGGTATGGCCCCCGTATGGACGGCGCTCACCGATTTCTGGGGCAAGCGAAAAGGAATCTTCATCTTCAACCTTGCGGCCGCCACCCTGTCCTTTGCACTGCTTCTGTTCGCAAGAAGCTTTTTCTCCATAGGCCTGGTGGTGGTGCTCTTTGCTTCGTTTCGGAGCGCCCTGGTTCCCATGGCCAATGCCATGGTCATGGAGAATCTTGTGGGGAAGGGTGAGGAATATGGGCGCATACGCATATGGGGTTCCGTGGGCTACATAATCCTGGCCCTGATTGTGGGAAAAATGATAGACAGGGTGGGTACCAGCGCCCTCATCTATGCCGCAGTAATCGCTTATGCCATGTGCACTTTCTTCTCGGCCAGGGGTTTGCAGCCGGTGGTTGTTGAAACAGGTCTGGCGAAATTAAAAGACCTGCGAAAATTGTTCAAGAATCGCAGGTTCGTGATATTCATGGCTTGCAGCTTCCTGGTGGCCTTGAGCGGAGGTCCGTATATAGTATTCTTTTCCATTTCCCTTCGTGAGATGGGTTTATCCCAGAGCGTAGTGGGTGTCTCCTGGATGGTGGCTGTTTTGTCTGAGATGGTGTTTATGGTCAGTTCGCCGGGCTTCATGAGACGCTTGCCGGTGGAGAAGCTTTTGATCCTTTCCTATATTACCTGGGGATTGCGCTGGTATCTCATGTCGGTTGCCGCTTCACCCCTCTCCATTATTGCGGTGCACCTGCTGCACGGAATAACCTTCGGCCTGTATTACCCTGTTGCCATGAACTTTCTGGACCGTGAGGTGCCTGCATCACTTAAAAACACCGGGCAGGGGATATTCAGCGCCATGTCTTACGGCATGGGAGGAATAGTGGGGAACCTGTTTAGCGGCGTCTTTTACGATAGCCTGGGGCTGGTTGCCCTGTACAGGATGGGAGCAGTGGCCGCGGTGCTCTCAGCCATACTTTTCACCGCCATGGTGGGAAGACAGAAGAGCTTTACGTAAGTTAATGGCCTCCAGCCGGGAGCAAAGCTTTATATCCGGTTGGAGACCCTCCCTGAGTCGGTTTACTTGAACGGAAAACATTGTCAAACGCGCTCTTATTATGACTTCTTGTATGTTGTCTCAAAAATACGTCCTCAAAATGTAGCAGAGATTCTTCGCTTCGCTCAGAATGACAGGCTCGGAGCTTGTCCTGTCATGCTGAGTCACGCCAGGGGCGTGGCGAAGCATCTTGCCGATAAGCAGAGGACTTAAGGTTGGGGCAACCATAGAATTATTTAATTATTTGTGAGACGCAATACCAGGAATACACCCTGAAAGGCCCGCCAGCAAAGCGTCATGAACGCTTAAAAAATCAGCATCTCCAAAAAGGCGTCCATGCGGGTCTTTATCTGTCCC
>CAYVLI010000392.1:0-2890 GCA_964452105.1 uncultured Nitrospinota bacterium | reverse complement strand
GTTTCTTCATGAGACGAATCAGATCTGTCTTCAAGAAGCCGCTGCAGTAGCTGTTTTCTATGATGTAGATGAAGGGATTGAAGAAAGCCCTGGCGAGGGGGTTGGATGGGAGGTTCCAGTCCGTGATTACCAGCATACCGCCCGGCTTCAGCACGCGGGCTGTCTCTTTAACGATTTCTTCCATTACCTCGAGCGGCATCTCGTGGAATCCGAAGGAGATGGTCGTTCCGCGGAAGGAGTCGTCCCGGAAAGGGAGGTAGAGGGCGTCTCCGTGTAGCAGGGGGATGCGGTGGCGTCCCCTTTTTTTTAGAGCCTGTCGCAGCATTGGGAAGGAGAAGTCTATGCCCACGGCCTTGTAGCCGGCCGTGAGGAGGTAGCGGGCCGTCTCGCCGGTGCCGGTGCAGAGGTCGAGTACGCGATCTCCGCTGGTCAGTGACAGCATTTCGGCGGTCCACTTGCGCACCCGGCCTATTTTCCCCAGCGAGATGATGGTGGCGCTCCGGTCGTAGCTGTGAGCATGTTCGCTGAAATAGGAGAGGATTTCGCGGCGGTAATGGTTTCTTTCTGTAGATTCCCTGACCTTGACACACATTTTTTATAGCTGCCTCTAATAATTTCCTATCGCAGGATGTAGATTTCTTATTGGATAATATACCTCGTAGAGAGCATGTTTTTTCATTAATCTTTGCAAGGGGGTAGAGGGCGGCCGGTCGATCATCCCTACGAGCGCACAGGGGCTTGTCTTGATTTTTGAGGGTTCTCTTGTAGGTGTTGCGAGCACTGAGTTCAGGAACGGGACGTGTTGACGTGGCTGGTCTGCATTATGGATAAGAAAGAGCTGAAGGGGCTGGATAGCGAGGAGATGGAGGAGCTGGTGTGCGACCTGGGGGAGAAGCCCTACCGCGCCCGGCAGCTCATGGGATGGGTTTACCGAAGGAATCAGAGGGATATCGATGGCTTCACCGACCTGAGCAGAGGGTTCAGGAGCAAGCTGAAAGAGGCAAGCCGCCTCGATTCGGTTCGAAAGGTGAAAAAAGTTTTGTCCTCGGACGGCTCGGTAAAATATCTTTTCGAACTCGGGGACGGGGAGAGGATAGAGGGCGTTCTGGTGGCCCACCATAGGGGGCCGGCCATCTGCGTTTCCACCCAGGTGGGGTGCAGGCAGGGCTGTGCTTATTGTCTTTCGGGGAAGAAGGGCCTCAGGAGAAATCTAACGGCCGGGGAGATAATCGACCAGGTGCTCTTCATCAGGGGAGAGCTGCCCGAGGGGATGCATTGGAGCGTGGTGCTCATGGGAATGGGGGAGCCGCTGGGTAACTACCACAATACGGTAAAGGCAATAAGGCTTATAATGGATAGCGCCGCCATGGGCATATCACCGAGCCGGATAACCCTCTCCACGGTGGGCCTGGCGCCGGAGCTCAAATCTTTTGCGGAGGAAGGGCTGCCGGTCAACGTGTCAGTATCTTTGAGCGCTCCGGACGATGAAACGAGGAGCAGGCTGATACCGGCCAACCGCCGCTGTGGTATCAAAGAGCTGCTGGGAGCGTGCCGCGCCTATCCCCTCAGAAGGCGGAGCAAGCTGACCTTCGAATATGTGCTGATAGCCGGAATAAATGATTCAGCGAAACAGGCGATTATGCTCGCCAAACTTCTTGGCGGGCGGAACTGCCTGGTGAATCTGATTCCCTTTAATCCCTTTCCTGGATCGTCGTATTCACCGCCTCCCGGGGAAACGGTGCTTGAATTTCAGAAACGTCTTACTGATAAGGGCGTAAGGACGCTTATAAGGGAAAGTTGCGGAAGGGATATAGGGGCCGCCTGTGGGCAACTGACTTTCAGCGGGATTTGAAAAGAGGTTTTTTATCCTTTTTGCCTTTGACGTTTCGGCGCATCGGAGAGGTCGGTTTTATAATCTTGAATGTCGAATCAGGCTCTTGATTTTCAGCAATAAACTTGAAGAAAAAGTTTTGATTGACAAAGATGTTTGCATTTATTAATCTTCTAAAGTGAGAAGAGCGTTCCCCACGCGAATAGAATATAGTGTTCTTTTCCGTAGAAAATCTTGCCGCTTCAAGTGATGTTTCTCACCGGTGAATATGGTGGATAAAGGGGGATTATAATGAGTAAGACGGCGGTCTATCCGGGCACGTTTGACCCGGTGACGAACGGCCATATCGACCTCATCAAGCGCGCCGTCTGTATGTTTAAAAAGGTCGTTGTAGCCGTGGCCAATAACCCTGAGAAGAGGCCTCTGTTTACCTTTGAGGAAAGGAAACGTTTTATAGAGGAATCTGTGAGCGAGGTGGGCAATGTGTGCGTGGAGAGCTTTAACAGCCTTCTGGTTAATTACGCGAGGGAGATGAAGGCCGAAGTAATCATCAGGGGCATAAGGGCGGTTACGGATTTTGATTACGAATATCAGATGGCCATGATGAATCGCTCTCTTGACAGCGGGGTAGAGACCGTGTTTCTATTGCCCAGCGAGGAGTATGCCTACGTCAGCTCGCGCCTCATCAAGGAGGTCGCGAGTCTCGGGGGAGACGTAAGCCATCTGGTTCCACCACTGGTGGAAGCGGCTTTAAAAGATAAACTGGGCTTGACTAATCAGAAATAGAGTCTTTGGTTGGCCCGAAAATATGGGGAGTGGGGGACCCTTAATCGGGGTTCCCCTCACCTTATCGACCAACTTTAGATCTCCCAGTAGTGGGTGAGGAGTGAAAGGAGATGACATTAGCGGAAAGGGTAAGCAGGATTAAGGAGTCGCCCACTCTTGCTCTCACTGCCAAGGCCAAGGCTATGAGAGCACAGGGAATCGATGTGATAGGTTTCGGTGCCGGAGAGCCGGATTTCGACACTCCGGAGAATATAAAGCGTGCGGCCGGGTTGG
>CAYVLI010000391.1:0-2923 GCA_964452105.1 uncultured Nitrospinota bacterium | reverse complement strand
CCCATCCTGAGGCGCATGGCTCACCTGCCCCCGGTGATTGAGCGGAAGGTCAAGGTCACCCTTGAACGCCGTCTGACCTCCACCATCGGCAGGCACCAGTTTTATACAGTGAGGCTGCTGGAGGGCAAGGCTCACCCCGCTTTCAAGGAATCGGGGTCCATAACCAGCATGTCGGACGCAGATGGGTACATCGAGATACCCGCTCACGTGGACTTGATGGAAAAGGGTGAGGAAGTTGAAGTGACGCTCCTGTGATTCAGGAAAGAAGTAGTTTGTGCATTAGAAATCGGTAAGGGGAAACTTGAATTTAAGGTTATATAAACGAAAAGAGGGAAGGCTTACGGTCTCCCCCCTTTCATTCTAAGCTTTCTAACTAAGCTTTCTAAAATTTTTAGAAGGTCCCATTAAGCAAGACGCTGATCCTATTCTGCTGATACTCTCTGTCCCTCAGCTGGACCGGATCGACGTTTTTGTCTATAAATTCATAATTCACGCCGGCTGAAAAATACTTGTAAAAGTTATACCGCAGGCCAGCCCTCAAGGAAACGGTATCGTCATCCCTCTCCGGTCTTGTTGGAGCGCCCTTCGAGACGCGTATAGCGACTGGCTCTTCGTAATTGGAGTTCCTGTAACCCCCTCCTGCTGAAATCTGAAATCTTTCGTAGAACCTGTATATGACATCCAGTCTAATAGAAGAGTTAATGACGTTAACGCCGCTAACCAGCGGGGAGGCATTATGCTCTCTTCTGGCAAGGAGCACCACGTTAGACCTTGGAGTCGGCAGGTATATCAAGCGTCCTTCGAGCACTATTTCATCCTGGTCTTTCTGATTCTGGAAATCTATCCTCTCGTAGCCACCCCAAATTTCGCCCTGCAGCCTTCCCGCACCGACAGGAAGCTGGTGGAACTTAAGTCCTACCTGAACGGTGTGGCCCTGGTTATCCATGTCCAGTTGAGCAGCTGTTCTCCCGCCCGGGTCGGGCAGAATGAACCTTAGTGCGGTGAACACGAAATCCGAGTACCTGTATCCCACGAAGGCTTCTGTGCGCGGGAAGATAAGATAAGTGCCCCTGACGGTGACGTGGTATTCATCCCTGGTCAACTGCTTGTTGAAGACATCGAAATCGTAAGAGCGCCAGAGCATTTTAGTTTCTGCGCCAAGCTTCTCGGTCAGCTTGTAAGTGAGGGTGGCGCTCAGGTCATTCTGCAGTCTCTGCGTCCTGTCTTCGCCTTCCCTGGCGGCCTGGTCTTCCACATCCATGAGGTTATCTTCAATCAGGAAGGAAAGCCTTTCGCCCGGATTGTACTCGAAACTGGCTGAATATGTCTGGTTCTGACGGTTCTCCTTAGAAAAGCCTTCGACGACTATCAGGTCGGACTTGACTCCCAGAGAGAGTTTACTGGTTTCTCCTATTTCCAGCCTTACATCAGGGGTAGAAGTGAAGACCCACGCTTCTTTCTCATTGGTCGCCTCGAGGAAATAGTTGTCGTCATACGTTGCTTTTGTTGTGAGCGAGGTAATAAGCTTGTATCCGTTCAGATTGATAGCATGACTCGGAGGAGAGGCGGTAAAAACAAAGGCTGCGGCAACAAAGCCGAACAACAGCGTTCGTAACCAACGGCTATTATTATATCCCATATCTTTCACTCCTTTATAAATTTGCGAATAGACCTCATTCCATCGCTACACTGAGTTTGAGCTATAATCTGATTACCTTACCACACTGGCCCTGGGTTCTCCAGCAAGATTTGTGCCTAACTGTAAATTAATGAGAAAACTACTTGAATTATTAGTAGCCCGATTCAGGACAGTAACTGTTCTGCTCTCGGTTCGAAAGGTTGCTGAGCTTGTGGTGACCTTGAAGAATACTTCTAAAAGCGTATTGCTTATTCTATTTACTTTTGTAACCGTAATGCCTGACCCCATATCTACCGACACATCACCTATGAAATTATTCCCGAAAACAAAAATCTTCTGTTCAACAGCCCCTGAGCCCGAAACATCACCGGATTCGGAAAAGCGGGTGATAATGGGTGTCAACGCTGCTTCTTCCGAGCCGACGTTGGACAATCCTCTTGCTTCTTCTTCCGCTTGGCTCGACTCTATTTCAGCGATCACCACCTGGCCTTTTCCCGCCGGCGGCGGAGCCATCCCCAGCGCTGCTGCTGCTTGAGCGGTAGCGGCCTCGGCTTGCTCAGAAGCTACCTTGGAGGCATTCGAAACCTCGGCAGACTTCTGGACCGCTGCCTTGGCCTGCTCGGAGGCGCGAGCCGCCTCTCCTTCGTCGCTCGTTGCTAAAGCTCCTTCCCCAGCTTTCAGCGTGTCGGATGCCAGGCTCAACGCTTCCTGCGCTGCTTCATCGGCTTCACCCGAGAGCCTGTCGGCTATTTGCGCCGCATCCATATCCCCGGCCCCCAGGGCCACAATGAGGCTCACGGTCGCACTCACCGAATTGGACACCGTCTCAACAGCATTAACCGATACTTTTATACTGTTTACCGCAGCGGCCGCGCCGGAAGCCGTCTTTGAATCTTCCACCTTCCCGGCCAAATCCATCGCATTGTCGGCTACTTCTCTTGCGCTGTTGATGTCATTTTCCAGTTTCGATAAGGCTGTTAAAATGGCCTGTTCCGCTTCCCTGTCCCCCCTGGCTCGAGCGGCCTGAAGGGCAACCCTGGCGACAGCCAGCTTGTTTTCGGCTTCCGTAACCAACCCCTGAGCTTCTGCCGCAAGCTCCTTGGCCCTTTTCGAAGCCTGTTCAATCCCTCCTTCCTGAGCAAAGCTCAGGCCATCGTATCTATTAAAGAGGACAGCGCTTCCAGCCAGGATAAAGGTAAAAACCAAAAACGCTATAACGGTAGGAGATGCCTTCCTCATTTTCAAGTCCTCCATAATGCGAAAGCGGAACCAAATTATAAGACC
>CAYVLI010000390.1:0-2940 GCA_964452105.1 uncultured Nitrospinota bacterium | reverse complement strand
CCCTTGACTCCTGGAGTGGTCCCTTTTCTCCACGGCCTCGGCTGGAAAGCCAGATAGAGTACTTCGCCGAAGGCTCGAAAAGCGCTTTCCCAGATGTGGTGAGGGTCGATGCCTTTGAGCAGGTCCAGGTGCAGAGTACACCTGTTACCCTGTACGAAACCTTCAAAAAAGGCCATCAGGTCTGCGGAGCGCAGGTCTTCGGTATTTTCAGGGACGGTTACATTGCTCCTTTCCACGTGGATGCTGCTCCTGTCCTCAAAGCTGACGGCGCATCTTGACAGAGCCTCATCGATGAGGGAGTAGGCACATCCCGAACCGCTCACACCGGTGGCTTTCCTGTTTTCCCAGAGGCGCAGCAGCGCCTGCCCCAGGGTTATTCCCACGTCTTCGCAGATGACGTGGGCCAGGTGATAGCCATCTATATCGATTCGTACACGCATGTTCATGCAGGAGCGCCAGGCGATGGTCTCAAGCATATGGTTAAAGAAGTGGAAGGGCGTTTCTATCTTCTTTTTCAGCTCAGGGTCCCGTTCTTTTAAATCGACCTCCACCTGGACCCTGGACTCCATGGTTCGTCGCACTCCCGCAACGCCATCCAGTTCGTCTCGCAGGATGCTGAACCCCAATTGCTCTCCGCTTTGTTCGTTCATCAGTTCCCTCCTCGTTCCTTCAGCCTTTCTTTAATTGCCAGGGCATGTGCAGGAAAACCTTCATATTCGGCCAGTGCTATGACGGCCTCGCTCAACTCAGAAAATCCCTTTGCGTCGGCATGAGCTATGCTGGTGCGCTTGAGAAAATCCATAAGGGAAACCGCAGAGTAAGACCTGGCAAACCCGCCCGTGGGCAGTATGGCGTTCGGCCCCATGGAATAGTTGCTTAGCGAAATTGGCGTGTAGCGTCCCAGGAGCACTTCTCCTGCGTTTTTTATGAGGTTCAGCGTCTCGAAGGGCTCGCTGACCAGAAGCTCGAGATGCTCTGGAGCAAACAGGTTGGCGAAGTCCGCCGAATCCTCCAGGCTTCTGGTTAACACTATACCGCCGTAGTTCTCAAATACCTGGGTGCAATAGCTTTTCCGGGGCTCAGGCAGTTCATTTACCAAACCCGGAAGAATTTCAGATACCTTCCGGCTTAGCTCGCCGCTGTGAGTCACCAGCAGTGCGCAGGAATCGGGCCCATGTTCGGCTTCTATTAATAGATCGGTGGCAACCATTGTGGGTGAGGCGTTTTCGTCCGCAAGTATAATGGATTCGCTGGGGCCTGCCGGCAGACCCACATCGACGCTGCCGTAAAGAAGCCGTTTGGCGGCGCTAACGTAACCGCTTCCCGGTCCCAGTATCTTTTGTACGCTGGGAACGGTTTCCGTTCCGTATGCAAGGGCGGCCATGGCCTGTGCGCCCCCGACCTTGTATATTTCTTTTATGCCGCACAAATTCGCTGCCACCAGAGATGCCGCATCCACCGTTCCATCCGAGGAGGGGGGGGTGCAGATTACCACTTCCGGCACGCGGGTCACCGCTGCAGGAACACCCAGCATAAGCGTCACCGATGGGAAGGAACCCTTGCCCCGCGGCACATATAGCCCCACCGATGTTATCGGGGTGACCTTTTCCCCGGCCATTATGCCAGGGCTTACCTCCATGTACCAGGTCTCCACGGGCATCTGTTTTTCATGGTACTTTTTGATGTTTCTGTAGGATAGAGCCAGCGCTTCCCTGAGTGTCGGATCTATGGTCTCCTCGGCTCGTTCGAACTCTTCTTCGCGTACCTTTATCTGGTCGACTTCAAGCTCAACCCCGTCGAACTTGCCGGTGTATTCGATGAGCGCCCTGTCTCCTCTGGCAAGCACATCCTTCAGGACGGGCTGAACCTGGGAGATAAGCTCCTGAATGTGTGTCTCAGCCCTCTGGAGCAGAGCGGTCGTCTCCTCTTTGCTCATCTTATCAAGCTGATATATCTTCAAACGGCTTTCTCCTCGGGCGCTCTGACGATGTCCGCTCCAAGGGCCGAGAGTTTATTTTCTATGCGATCGTAACCCCGGTCCAGATGGTACACTCTCGAGACTATAGTATCGCCTCTGGCGGCCAATCCTGCAAGGATGAGAGAGGCGCTCGCCCGCAGATCCGTGGCCATGACCCTGGCTCCCTGGAGCCTGCTTACCCCTTTAATCAGAGCGCAGTTTCCTTGAATTGTGATGTCGGCGCCCATCCTCCTCAGTTCCGCCACATGCATGAACCTGTTTTCGAATATGGTCTCGGTTATGGCGCTTGCTCCGCTGGAAAGCGCCATGAGAGACATCATCTGCGCCTGCATGTCGGTTGGGAAGCCGGGGTAGGGATTGGTGATGATGTCCACCGGCTTTATGCTGCCGTTGCCCTTCACGAAAATCCTGTCTTCCTCCTCCCGAACGAGTGCAGAGACTTCCCTGAGCTTGGCGATGACGCTCTGCAGGTGGAAAGGATTGCAGTTTACCATTTCCACTTCACCGTCGGTTATGGCCGCCGCCACCATGTAGGTGCCCGCTTCTATGCGGTCGGATATAACCGTGTAATCCACAGGTTTAAGATGCTCTACTCCCTCTATGGTAATGGTTTTGCTACCGGCGCCGCTTATTTTGGCTCCCATCGAATTAAGCATATCAGCAATGAAGACGACTTCCGGCTCGCAGGCTGCATTAAGCAGTACCGTTGTCCCCCTGGCCAGGCAGGCGGCCATCAATATGTTTTCGGTGCCGGTGACGGTTGTTACGTCGAATTCGATGGTAGCGCCACGCAATCTGTCTGCACTGGCATGGACATAGCCATGTTCGAGCTTTACATCTGCGCCAAGCGCTTTAAGCCCCTCCAGATGCAGATTAATGGGTCGAGGGCCTATGGCGCAACCGCCGGGCAAGGAGATGCTGGCATGACCTTTCCTCGCCAGAAGAGGCCCCAGAACCAGGAA
>CAYVLI010000389.1:0-2941 GCA_964452105.1 uncultured Nitrospinota bacterium | reverse complement strand
ACCTCCTGGGCATGAAACACAATCAGCGCATCTCCAGGAAACTCTGCCAAGCCACCATAGTACTCATCTATTTTCATTTTCTGCTCCCGCTTTTACCTTTACGCCCGCCGTATGTCTCAATCCTGCTCGGCCAGATATTTTTCCGCTTCCAGGACCGCAGCGCAACCCTGTCCTGCGGAAGTGACCACCTGCCTGTATACGGGGTCTTGCACATCGCCCGCAGCCCATACTCCGGGCATGGAGGTCTCCAGTTTTTCGTTGGTTACTATGTAACCACGCTCATCCAGCTCTATCGTTCCCTTTATGAAGTCGGTGTTGGGCGTGGTGCCGATAAAAATGAACACCCCCTCGATGGGTTTATCGGATGTTTCGCCTGTCTTGACGTTCTTGAGCCTCGCTCCCTCTACCGCTTGACCGCCTATTATCTCTTCTATCACGCTATCCCACAAGAAATCCATCTTAGGGTTGGCGAAGGCCCTTTGCTGAAAAATTTTATCTGCGCGAAGCTGGTCCCTGCGGTGCACTATGGTGACCTTTTTGGCGAACCTTGTCAGGAAGAGCCCTTCATCCAGGGCGGAGTTCCCCCCTCCCACCACCATAATATCAGAATCATTGAAGAAAGGCCCGTCACACGTGGCGCAGTAGGAGACCCCTCTGCCCGTCAGCTCCTGCTCCTGAGGCACACCGAGCTTATTGGGATCGGAGCCTGTAGTTATAATTATAGCCTTCGCCCTGTAAGCCTTATCCCCGGCGTGCACAATGCGCTCCTTGCCTTCGGAGCTGATCCCGTTGACCTCTTCCAGCTTCAATTCCATGCCGAAGCGCTCTGCCTGCTTCTGGAACCTCTCCATGAGTTCGGGTCCTTTTATGCCTTCCGGGAAGCCAGGATAATTATCTATGGCATCTGTAATAGCAGCTTGTCCTCCTACTGCGCCTCTCTCCAGAAGTAACGTTTTCAACATCGCCCGAGAGCTGTACAGTGCGGCGGTAAACCCCGACGGGCCTCCACCGACTATTACTACATCATAAACGTCCTTGTCCATTTTCTACCCCTACGTTCGTCCATAACTCCAAATGATAATACACCATCTTTTATGGTAAACCATAAACAACATAATGCCATGTCTACCATAGCAAAAACCCCCAATGGCCGCAATAGCCTTTCCTGCATGCATAACACACGCTAAAAAAGTATAGTTTGAGTTCCAATTCCCTTAAAACTATGTTACCCTTCATCAAAAATTCCCACTAATTTTATTATACTCATTAAGGGGGCTAACCGAAATGAAAGTAGATATGCTTATTAAGAACGGCCGACTGGTAATCCCCGGTCAGGGTGTCATGGAAGCATGCCTGGGCATAAAAGACGGTTTAATCAGCGGCATTTACAAAAAAGGCTCCGGGCCGGGAGCGGATCAGGAGATCGATGCAGGAGGGAAGTATGTCCTCCCCGGCGCCATAGACCCTCACATGCACTTCGGGTTCGCAAGCCCTTTCGAAGAGAATCTGACCACCGAGACCGCCTCCGCAGCCATTGGTGGAGTGACCACGGTAATTCACCACCATCTTCTGGCAGGGCGCTATGGTGATTTTAATAAAATCGTGGAAATGGCTGAATCGAAGACCCACGTGGATTTCGCCTTTCACCTGATGGTGGTATCCGATGAGAGCCTGGCCGACATGGGCTCATACATAGATGATTACGGCGTGCGCTCCTTCAAAGTCTTCATGGGCTACAAGGGGGAGGAAGCGAAGCAGGTCGGCCTGCCCCGTGATATAGATGATGGATTCCTCTTCAGCGTAATGGAAGAGGTGAGCAAGCATCCCGAGACGGTGCTCTGCATACACGCCGAAAATAATGAGTTGATAGCCACCTTCAAACAGCGCCTCATGAAAGCGGGGCGGAACGACCTCTCCGCCTGGGACGAAGCCCGGCCTGGGTTCGCCGAGGCTGAAAACGTCCAGCGTGCCCTCTATTTCAGCACCATAACCGGTTGCCCGGTTTACTTCGTACACCTGAGCGCAGCCGAGAGCGTCTGGACGCTGGAGCACTACAAAGAAGCCGGGGCCGATGCTTACGGCGAGACCTGCTCCCATTACCTTACTCACACCAAAGACGAACCCCTGGGCAATCTGGGCAAGGTCAACCCTCCCCTGCGAGGCCGGGAGGACGTGGATGCGGTATGGGAAGCGGTGGCAGAAGGCATAATAGATACCGTGGCTTCGGACCATTGTGGAGCCCGCCGCAATAAGAAGGATGGCAACCTCTGGTCGGCCATGCCAGGTTTCCCGGGCGTGGCCACGATACTCCCCTCACTGCTCAGCGAAGGAGTGAACAAGAACCGCATCCCCATAGAGAAGGTGGCGGAGGTCACCTCCCGCAACACTGCACAAATATTCGGCATGTATCCCCGCAAAGGAAGCCTGGAGGTGGGCAGCGACGCCGACCTCGTCCTGGTGGATATAGACCTGGAGAAGACCGTTACCCCTGAACTGCTCGGCTCCCATTCAGACTTCACCATCTACGAGGGCATGAAGCTGAAGGGCTGGCCAGTGCTCACCATGGTGCGGGGCGAAGTCATCATGAAGGATGGAGAAATAGTGGGTGAGCCTGGAACCGGCAGATACGTCAGGTGGCTATAAACTTATAGGTGTAATGCTTGCAAAACACGATGGAGAGCAACTTTGAAGGGAGTAATGGAAAGATGTATGAGGGCAATCAAGAGGCTATTTCGGCCGTAGCCGATTTGATACACAATTCACGTTCCGTTGTGGCCTTCACCGGTGCGGGCATCAGCACCGAATCGGGTATCCCCGATTTCCGCAGCCCGGGCGGCCTATGGGAGCGCTACGACCCGGATGAATTCACCTACCAGAAGTTCTTGAGCAACGAAAAATCACGGCGTCTCATGTGGCAACTGGCCAAAGAGTTCACCCCTGT
>CAYVLI010000388.1:0-2953 GCA_964452105.1 uncultured Nitrospinota bacterium | reverse complement strand
CGCAAAGTTAAACCCGATATCATCATGATCTCCATGACCACCGGCGGCCAGGACGGCGTCCTCACCAACATGAGGAGCTATGCCCCCACCCTCACCAGCCTGTCCGGCCTGGAGAGCGCCATGGGCTATGAGGATGGCAGGGTTATGGGCACGCTGACCTTCGGCCTGGGGGACCCCAACGGCGCCGTGCATGCCGCCTTCGCCATGCTGGCCGCCCTCTACCATCGCAGGAAGACGGGCCAGGGCCAGTACATAGACATGTCCCAATTGGAAGCGGTGGTGGGCCTGCTGGGCGAACCTCTGCTGGACTACCAGCTGAACGGCAGGGTAATGAAACCGAAAGGCAATCACCATCCGCTCATGTGTCCGTACGGAAATTATCCCTGCAGAGGCGGGGACAAGTGGGTTTCGATAGCCGTCAAGACCGATGAAGAGTGGCGGGCCTTCTGCCGCGCCGCGGATCATAGGGAGTGGGCGGATGATGAACGATTTTCCACTATGGAAAAAAGGCAGGCCAACAAAAATATACTGGACAGATTGATAGGCGAATGGACTTCAGGGAGCACTCATTATGAAATCGCTTCCCTGCTTCAAAAAGAGGGAGTAGCGGCCGCCCCGGTTCTGAGCGTCGAGGAACAGTACGAAGACCCGCACCTTCAGGCCAGGGGACTCTACGCCCGCTCGCATCACCCCCTCTTCGGCGAAGGGACCCTGCTCAATACCCCCTGGAAACTAACGCGGACGCCGCCATCGATCAGACGGCCCGCGCCTCTCCTGGGCCAGCACAACCACTACGTGCTCGGTGAAATACTGGGCATGTCTGAAGAAGAAATAGAGAAACTGATGAAGGAAAAAGCCGTCTATTGAGAACTGCCCCCGGCGGTTTTCGCTCTCTTCCCTTAAAGGTCTGGGTTCTGGGTGCAGGCCATGGGCTCGTTATCGAAAATGGACTTGAGGCAGACGCCGCAGTGGGTGCACTCCACTATTTCGTCTAACCTGCCATCGTAATACTTTTTCAGCAGGTCATGGTCCGCTACCAGGGCTCGCCCTATGGCCACGAGATCCGCCGTGCCCTCGGAGAGAATTTCCTCTGCGCGGTCCAGGCCGGTTATCCAGCCCACGCATATCACCGGCACATCCACCTCTTTCTTTATCTCTCCTGCCAGGCGGACGTATGCGCCTTTCTCCATCTCATCGTAGCGCCTCTGGCCCGAAGCCGGTGTGCCCGCCGAAACGTCGATGTAGTCGCTGGTGTGTTCGGCCATCATCTTCGCCAGTACGCGAGCCTCGTCGATGCTCAGGCCTCCCTCCATGAACTCCTCGGCGCTGATGCGGAAACCCATGACGGGATCCGGGCCCACGCGGTCCCTGGCTTTGTCTATGGCATTTAGTGCGAAACGCGCCCTGTTTTCCAAGCTGCCCCCGTATAAATCCCTGCGGGCGTTGGAGAGGGGCGAGAGAAACTGGCAGAGCAGATAGCCGTGGGCGGCATGAAGCTCGATTAACTCCGCCCCTGCTTCACAGGCTCTCCAGGCAGCCAGGGCGAAGGCGTCCTCAAGCTCTTCTATTTCGTCGGCTGTCAGCTCCCTGGGCGTTTCTCCGAAGGCCGGACAGGTGATGGGAGAGGCGCTCACCGTCGGCCTGCCGGTGATGGACGATCTGGTTTGTCGCCCCGGATGAACTAACTGCACTCCCGGAACCGAGCCTTCTTCCCTGATGGCGTCGAAAATTTGCTTGAGACCGGGGATGTAGCGGTCGTCGTCTATCCTGGTCATTCCTCTGCAGATGCCGTCTTGCGTTATGCCGGAGGCGCCTATTACAGTCAGGCCGACGCCCGCACCGGCTATTTTGCGGTAGAAATCTATCTGTCTTTGGGAGATCGAACCGTCGTCATTGGAATAGTTGGTCACGAATGGCGGGAATACGATCCTGTTGGGAACGCTAACGCCTTTTATACTCAGTGGTTCATTGACTCGTGGGAATTCCATCATCGGATTTTTTCTCCTTTCTTACGTGCTAAGGGGTGATTACAAGTCGGCAAGACCGAGCTCTTCCCAGCGCTCTGACACGGCTCGCTCGTCTTCAGGAGCAGGCATTACCGTCGGCGGGTAAACGTCCTCCCCCCACTCTGGCCGACGCGGCAGCTCCCAGTTTTTGGTGGCGTCGATGAGCAGCCGATTCCATAGCCCTGTCCCGAGCCGGCTCACATCCCGTTTGTCCAGGGGAACGCTGGGGTCCAGCGGTGAGCCGAAGCTGCCGGGGAAAACCACCAGGTCTTTATCCGGATCGACGCGGTAGGCGAAGGCCCAGTCCAGCGCTTCGTAGTTGGTTATGTCTATGTCTTCGTCGGCGACGAAGACGTTCTTGTAGCGAAACTGCGCCGCACCGGAACCCCAGAGCGACGCTGCTATCTGCTGCGCCTGGCCCTGGTACGTCTTGTGTATCCTCACGCATATAGTAGTTCCTATGTTGACGGGATGAATGAAGACGTCCAGTATCCCGGGAACTCCCTGTTTCTCCAGAATATTCCAGGCCACTGCCGCGCGCTGTATGGAGGACATGGCGCTGTTCTCGCAGCCGGAGCCGGGCAGGCAGCCCGTAATGGTGCCCCTGAATATGGGGTCGTTTCTGTGGGTGATGCACTCCACCCTGATGACGTGTCTCCGGTCGGGCTCTCCGCCTATGTAGCCGGTATATTCGGCGAAGGGGCCTTCCATCTCGAAGGTTTCCGGGTCGGGGGAGACGTAGCCCTCCATGACTATCTCGGCCGTGGCTGGCACAACCAGGTCGCTGAGCTCGCACTTCACCAGCTCCACGGGCCGGCCCATGAAGGCGCCCATGACCTCGTACTCGTCCACCCCTGCGGGAAGAGGGCTGGAGGCGATGAAAGGAAAGACGGGCTCTGTGCCGCATACCACGGCTATGGGCATCTCCTTCCCCATGGCCAGATATT
>CAYVLI010000387.1:0-2954 GCA_964452105.1 uncultured Nitrospinota bacterium | reverse complement strand
ACTGTTTGTTCCTGCTGATGAGGCCTCCCAGGAGTATGGTCTGGCCGTCACGAACTACGATGGTGGTCTCTACGTTGCGCGTGCTTATGGTGGGGGTTTCGGCCTGTACGGCTGCCACGCCGCCCGCCGCCACTTCACTGACCTCCTGCTTGACGTCTATGGTGACCAGGTCCTTGGAGTTCACGTGGGGAGTGACGGTGAGAGTGACTCCTGTCTGCCGGTACTGAATGTTCCTGAAGCGCGTTTGTTCCGTCCCCACGGGCAACTGCTCCGAGGTCACCACGGGCACTTCATCGCCCACATTGATGCTGGCCTCTTTGTTATCCGAGGCCAGAATGTTGGGGGAAGAAAGGATATCCACGTCGGTGACCGTGGCCAGGGCGTTTAGCATCATGAACAGCTCGTTGCCGCTGGCGAGGCTGTAAGTGAAGCCCGTCGTGCCTGCCGCGAGGGCGGAGAAGAAATTCCTGAAGGAGGTTATGTCGGTTACGCCTTCGGCGGGCACGAAGAGGCTCTTGGCGGCGCCCGCGGTGCTCCCGCTTTTGGACCCGTGGCCCAGCGTCCACTGCACGCCAAAGTCCAGCCCCTTGGTCAGAGTTACCTCGGCGATGAGCACTTCTATGAGGACCTGTTTGGGCCTGAGATCCAGCTCCTTAATGGTTTTTGCGATGATCCTGTAGTCCCTGGGGGTGGACTGAATTATGAGGGCGTTGGTGGCTTCGTCGGCCACGATTTTGACTTCCCCGGTTATCAACTCCGTGAGCTGTCCCCTGTGAATAACGCCCGGTTTGGGCGGGGCGGTTTTAGTCTTCTGTTTTTTCCCGAGAGTGGCCGCCGGTTTCGTCCTGTAGGGCTGCTTGGGAGCCGGCCTCGTCGTTCTTGTTTCCTGGCCGGTGTAAAGCTGATTGAGTATGCCGGCTATATTAGTCGCTTCGCCGTTTTCCACATAATAGACGTAAGTCTGGATCCCTGCTTCTTCCGAGGGTTTATCCAGCTCTCCGAGCCAGTCTTCTGCGCTCTTGAGCAGCTTCTGCGTCGCGGCTATGAGCAGTATGGAATTCAACCGGTCGAAGGGAATGGTCTCTATCCCGCCCCCTGCCGAGAGTTGCCCTATGCCCAGGGCGCTGAATATCTGCTGGAGTTCCTTGGCCAGGTCGGAGGGGACTATATGCTTGACGGGTATGAGTCTCACCCCCAGGTTTTTGAAGAGGTCAACGTCGAACAGGTTGATAAAGCTTAGCAGCCTCCTTATTGTTGAGGCGGAGTCGATAATCACCAGGACGTTCATAAGGGGAAAGGGCACCACCTCGCCGTGTACGCTCAGAAATGGCTGGAGCATTTCCGTGGTTCTGGCGGGAGACAAATAGTTCAGCTTGACTACCTGTACAATCACCCTGTCCTCATAAGGTATGGCGGCTTTCCCCAGGCCGGTTCTGATCTCCGGTCCTACCTTTTTCGCCTGTTCAATGGGTACTATTTTGTAGATATCCCCTGTCTTGACGGCGGCCAGGTTATATACTTCCAGAATCGTGTCCATGAGCTTGAGTATTTCCTCTACGGGTATCTTTCCGGAAGTCTGGACGGTTATCCTTCCGGCAACGCCGGGGGCCATGATGTAGTTGATGCCGGTTATTTCGGCTATGCTCTGGATGAAGTCGTAAACGTCGGCGTTGTCAAAATTAAGGGCAACGTACCTTTTTTCACCCTCCGCTTCTTCCGATTCCTGATTCGCCTGGGTACCGGGCCGCTGCGGGAGAGCCGGTTTCTCTTGAACTTCCTGTGGCTTCCGGGCCGGGGCTTTGCTGGCGGGTGTCTCCTCAGGCGAAGTTTTGGCTTCGGCTAAAACGGTCGTCGGTCGGTCGGAAACCTCCCTGCGGGGCGCCTGCCTTTTAGCTATATCTTCAGCCCTGGAAAGCTTTGACAGGAGAGAATGTTCGCCGGATTGCCGGTTGGAATATACGGGCGTCTTATATGCGGGTTTCTGACAGGCGTTGAGGAAGAATATGAATGAAAGAAGAAACCCTGTAAGCGCTATTCTCCTCATCGAAAATCCTTCTGATCGAGCCGCGATTTAAAGGCAGCGTGGCGTGGCGCGGAGAAAATCCCTCGCTACGATTTATACTTCCGAAGATAAAACAAAGGAGCCCGTATAAAACTTGCCATGGCCGAGAGCTCCAGGAACCGCTGTTTATCCCCAATTTATAAGTGTAAAACCACTATTTTATATCATTATCTCTCTTCGATGTAAATGGTTTTGGGGCCGAAGGGTGTGCGTATAACTTTCTTCCTTTTCACTATTTCTCTGCCTCCGGGCCCTTTTACCACGATGCGCTCGGGTTCCTTCCCCCTGCCGACGCTCGCAGTTATCGGTTGCCTCGTCCGGGGGTTCACGGCTCTCTTTCCGACTTGCCGCTGGGGCTGAGGCCTGAGTCGCGGCGCCGTCCGCCTCGGTTTGCCCTCTCTCAGCTTTAGCTCGATAACCTCTTCCCCCTTGGCCAGCACTACCCTTTCCTCTTTTATCTCCTTGATCTTATACCCTGATATCTCATCCCCCAGGCGATAGTTCCTCTTCTCCTCCGGGCTGCCTCTGCTCCCTGCTCCCTTAATTATGGCTATTTTCACATCGTCACCATAGATGATCGTGCCGTAAAGGGTCAGCCTCGGCGGGGGCTTTGCACGTACAGCTTTTTCCGGCTTCTTCTCCTGGGAGGAATTCTCCACATTAACGGGCGAGACCCATTCCCGTCGCTCGGGCCTGAACAGGTTTTTCTGGCCGATGACATTATAGTTGCTGAAATGAATTAGATTAGGGGCCGGCCTGGCTCGCCGGGAATCGCTTTCCCCGGCCACCCGCGCTTGTTTCAGAGCAACCTGCGGAGCTTCACTCTCCCGCGGTATTGATTGGAAAATCCAGAAACCGGCCACAAAAGCCAGGGCCGATATTACTATGTTTG
>CAYVLI010000386.1:0-2959 GCA_964452105.1 uncultured Nitrospinota bacterium | reverse complement strand
CGATAAGTGGACGGTGAACAGCTCCAGCGATTTCTCCAACTTCCTGCTGGATTACACCCGGGTCGCCGCCGTGGCAGGGGAAGCTTTCCTGGCAAACGGCTATCTGCGGTTCTCCTATGCTACTTCCATGGAAAACATCAGTAAGGGGTTGGAGCGGATGGAAGAAGCTGTGAGCAAGCTTTCCTGACCGAGCTGTCTTTTTTATTACCCTGCCGTAATAAACACCGCATAAAAACGGGTAAGGCCGCCCTGAATAAAAGAAACGGAGCAAATCCAGGAAGGCCGCGGTTCAGTTTATCGGTGTGAAAAATCAAAGATGAAAGCGATGGTCGGAGCCTGAAAAGATACAAAATCAGGCGACACGCACTATATTAAGAAAGTAAGGATTAATTATGTCCTGGCAGCGACTGTTTCGTTATAAAGAGGTTCGTTCCCCCTGAGCCGTTAAAGGGGTGACGAAAATCTCTTTTTCTTTTGCCTCTTATTCGATTAACTCAAGAACTAAAAAGGAGAAGGGTCACTTGCACCGTATAGTGAATAAGGAGAGATTGGCCTCCAACGTAGTTATGCTCGAGCTGGAGGCAAAGGAGATAGCGGCAAAGCATAAGGCCGGCCAGTTCGTCCTTCTGCGCCTGAACGAGCAGGGCGAGAGAATCCCCATCACCGTTGCGGCCAGGGATAAAGAGAAGGGCATAATAAGACTGATAATCCAGGAGGTGGGTAAGACCACGATTCAGCTCGGACAGCTCGAGACGGGTGACGTCATCCAGGATCTCATCGGCCCACTGGGGCAGCCCACTCACATAGAGAATTTCGGAGTCGCCGTTTGCGTGGGCGGTGGCATAGGCAGGGCTCCCATTCAACCGATAGCCCAGGCGCTCAAGGAGGCGGGCAATACTGTTATCTCGATAATCGGTGCGCGCACAAAAGAGCTTATATTTTTGGAGGATGAAATGCGGGCCATAAGCGACCGGACCATCGTATGCACCGACGACGGCAGCTACGCTCGCAAGGGGTTTGTCACCGAGCCTCTCGAGGAAATCCTCAAGAGCGAACACGTGGCTATCGTGGTGGCAATAGGCCCTCTGCCCATGATGAAGGCCTGCAGCGGGGTGACCAGGAAGTACGGCGTCAGGACGATTGTCAGCCTGAATCCTATAATGGTGGATGGCACGGGTATGTGCGGCGGGTGCCGCGTCAGCGTCGGGGGGGAGACGCGCTTCGCCTGCGTGGATGGACCTGAGTTCGACGGTCATCAGGTGGATTTCGATGAGCTTGCGCGCCGCCTACGGGCTTATAATCAAGAGGAGGCCGCGGCGTTGAAGGAGTTGGATGAAGTAGTGAGCGGGCTGAACCATGAGTGTAAACTTGAAAAGCGAGCGGGATGATGGATAAAAAGGAGCGAATGAGCATCCCCAGGCAGGAGATGCCTAAGCAGGGCCCCGAAGAGCGGGCTAAAAATTTTAATGAAGTCGCCCTGGGTTATTCTGAAGATATGGCGCTGATGGAGGCGCAGCGGTGCATTCAGTGCAAGAACAAGCCATGTATTTCAGGGTGCCCGGTTGGGATCGATATTCCCGGTTTCATTGAGTTGGTATGCCAGCGTGAATATGTTGAAGCGGCTAAACTCGTAAAGGAGAGCAACTGTCTTCCGGCGATATGCGGACGTGTTTGCCCGCAGGAGGATCAGTGTGAGAAGGTTTGCACGCTGGGAATAAAGGGTAAGCCTGCGGCCATAGGAAGGCTGGAGCGATTCGTCGCAGACTACGAGAGGGCGACGGGCAATGTGACTATTCCTCCCCTGCAGGCGCCCACGGGAAAGTCCGTGGCGGTGGTGGGTTCGGGCCCCGCGGGGCTGGCGGCGGCTGGTGACCTGGTGAAAATGGGCCACCATGTGACCGTGTTCGAAGCCTTCCACACCCCCGGAGGGGTGCTCGTATATGGCATACCGGAGTTCAGGTTGCCCAAGGATATAGTCAAGGCGGAGGTGGAGTACTTGGCCAAGCTTGGGGTGGAGTTCAAGGTAAATGAGGTTATAGGCAAGATCAAGAGTCTCAAGGAGCTATTCGAGGATGGGTATCAGGCCGTATTTCTCGGCATAGGGGCGGGGCTGCCGGTTTTTATGAACATTCCGGGCGAAAACTCGCTGGGCGTTTACTCGGCGAATGAGTTTCTAACCAGGGTAAACCTGATGAAGGCTTACATGTTCCCGCATTATGATACTCCCATCAAGCGAGGCAAGTCGGTGGCCGTGGTGGGGGCGGGTAACGTGGCCATGGATGCGGCCCGGACTGCTCTGAGGCTGGGCGCGGATAAGGTCTCCATCGTCTATCGACGCACCAGGAACGAGATGCCCGCCCGAAACGAAGAAATAGAGAACGCCCTGGAAGAAGGCATCGAGTTTCACCTGCTTACAAGCCCTGTAAGGGTGGAAGCTGATGAGAGGGGCTGGGTCAAGTCCATGATTTGCCAGAGGATGGAGCTTGGCGAGCCCGACTCGTCGGGGCGTAAGCGGCCGGTCCCCATCGAGGGCAGCGAATTCGAGTACCCCTGCGATATAGTGGTGATGGCCATAGGAACGGGGGCAAATCCGCTGCTGACAAAG
Source organism: uncultured Nitrospinota bacterium (assembly GCA_964452105.1). Lineage (GTDB taxonomy): Bacteria > JAUXIQ01 > JAUXIQ01 > JAUXIQ01 > JAUXIQ01 > CAYVLI01. The sequence continues at coordinate 354 of CAYVLI010000386.1, read as the reverse complement.
GCTACACCGGAGCTTAAACTGAACAAGTGGGGCAACATCCTGGCTGATGAAGAGACGGGGCAGACCAGCATGGAAGGCGTCTATGCAGGTGGGGACATAGTCACGGGCGCTGCCACGGTTATCCTGGCCCTGGGTGCAGGAAGAATGGCGGCGAGCTCCATTAACGAGTATTTGAAGAGCAAGAATTGATATACTATTGTAAGTCCAGGATAAGTCTGGAGGCCCGGTTCGATGATTAAAGAAAAAGTGGTAGTGGGTGGGATGAAGACCAACTGCTACATCATCGGTTCGAAGCTGAGCGGTGAAGCGGTGGTGATAGATCCGGGTGATGAAGCGCAAGTCATCCTGGACAAA
>CAYVLI010000385.1:1338-2964 GCA_964452105.1 uncultured Nitrospinota bacterium | reverse complement strand
AGGAAACCACAATGGGACTGAAGCTGGTGTATCGGAAATCCCCTAAAACGATCTCCACCGCAAACAAAGCCCCTCCGATGGGCGCATTGAAAGTCGCCGCTATTCCCGCCGCCGCCCCACAGCCTACGAAAGTCTTCAGGTTCCGCCCCGACACCCTCAATAACTGGCCAATGGTGGAACCCGCCGCGGAACCGATCAGGGCAATCGGACCTTCCCTCCCGGCAGACCCTCCAGAGCCGATGGTTATAGACGAGGCTACTATTCCGGCAAAAGTCACCCTGGGTCTTATAAACCCACCCTTTAAGGCAGCAGACTCTATTATCACGGGCACGCCATGCCCCTTGGCCTCCCTGGCTATTTTATATACTATGGGCCCTACAATTAACCCTCCTATCGCAGGAAAGATCAGGCGCTGGTACCAGTGCGTTGTCTGGAGCAATGCAAGCGTATTGATGTCTGTCCCGTAGAAGACGTCGCCAAAAAACCTGATGAGCAATCTGAATCCCACGGCGCCATACCCACCAGCCAGGCCAATAATTATGGCTATGGTGATGGTAAAGGCGTAATCGCCGCTGCAAAACTTTTTCAGCGACAAGCTCACAGAACGCCGGAACGAGGGATGCGAATCAATATCACTATTCCCCTCTTTTTCAATGCTCGCATCATTCAAGGTCAATCCACCTCCCCTCTGCTTCTTCTTCCTCCCATTGGCGCAATTTCCTCTTCGTCGTCATACGTTTTCTCATATAACCCGCCACTAAAAGCCAGGTCAAGACAAACCACAGGGTTGAAACACTCGTGCCTATGGGTATCCAGGCATAGGTGATTCGAGCTTTCTTGAGCCAGCGCTTCTCCAGTTGTTTCATGGTGAACCCATAGTTCATCTTCAAAGAATAGTTCAGATTCTTGTATTTCCTCAACCCCCTGATGAAAGAGATGAAAGTCTCCCGGCCATGTTTATCCAGCAGGTAAGAGATGACACTTATGCTCTGCAGGTACGCAACCCTGGCATTATGCTCACCGGCGGGGAAGCCGCCTGACAATTCTTCGAAGGAATAGAACGAATTGGTGGCGGAAGCCCACATCATCGAGGTGGTATCCCATATGTTCCACTCCCCCGCCTCGTACATGGCAAACCCCTCGTTGAGCCAGCGCGGCAGCAGAAACCCTCTGCCCACCGCCCTCCCCAGCAGCACGTGAGACATCTCGTGCGCGGCGGTCTTAACTATGTCTTTTCTCTTACCCCCCAGCAACCTCGGAGACCGGATCAAAATCAGATTCCGCTCCCAATATGCCACAGCGGCAGCCCAGGGAGGCACATTGCCCCCCGGCGGCTTGATAACCGCCATCAGGGCATGTGTGGGGACGATGTAAACCTTTACACGGTCGTGTTCCACTTCCCCCATGTCGGAGACTATCCTGTCCCTTATTCCTTCCAGAACTCCGTTTAATATCTCCGCGTAATGTTCATCCCTGGAGACATACAGTATTTCAAAGTGCGGCAGCACGATTTTCTTCCATTGAGCGGCAATTACCGTGTGCGGGATGATAAGAAAAAAGAGGACCGAAAGAACGTTTATGAGACAACTCTTGTTCAATTTCCTCAGAGTTTCTCCTTTAAAACCT
>CAYVLI010000385.1:0-1238 GCA_964452105.1 uncultured Nitrospinota bacterium | reverse complement strand
AACGTTTATGAGACAACTCTTGTTCAATTTCCTCAGAGTTTCTCCTTTAAAACCTTGTTGACCAATCCCGGATTCGCCTTTCCTCCGCTGGCTTTCATCACCTGGCCCACAAAGAACCCCAGGAGCTTCTCCTTGCCTCCGCGGTAAGCTTCCACCTCACCGGGGTGCTGTGCAATAACATTTTCTACGAGCTCTTCTATTGCTCCCTCATCGCTTATCTGCACCAGCCCCTTTTTCTTAACTATTTCCTCGGCCCGTTCGCCGCTCTTGTACATTTCTTCGAAAACGGTCTTGGCTATCTTGCCGCTTATTACGCCCTCATCAATAAGCTTTAACATTCCTGCCAGGTGCTCCGGCCCTACGGGCGACCGATCCGCATCTATACCCTGGTCGTTGAGCTCCCGCAGCAGATCCCCCATCAGCCAGTTGCTGACGGTCTTGGGGTTAGGATAAAGTTCAACGCACCTCTCGAAGAAATCCGCCAGAGGCTTGGAATCTGTGAGTACCGAAGCATCGTATTCGGGAATACCGTACTCGCCCACGAACCGCGCCATCTTCTGATCCCTGAGTTCAGGCAGCGAGGCTTTAATCTCCTCCACCCATTCGTCTGATATCTCGGCAACCACCAGGTCCGGCTCCGGGAAATAACGGTAATCGTGCGCTTCCTCCTTGCTCCGCATCGAGCTCGTTCGATTGTTAGCTGAGTCCCACAGCCTGGTCTCCTGCACTATCCGTTCACCGGCGTCGAGCATGCGGGCCTGACGTTCTATCTCGTACTCCAGAGCATGCTGCACGTTGCGAAACGAATTCATGTTCTTCACTTCCGTCTTTACGCCGAAATCATTGCTGCCCGCAGGCCGCAGCGAAATGTTGGCGTCGCAGCGAAGGCTTCCTTCTTCCATGTTCCCGTCGCAGACCTCGAGATATTGAAGCATGGACCTGAGCTCTACAAGGTAAGCTCTTGCCTCTTCCGGGGTACGCATATCCGGCTCGCTGACTATTTCTATCAGGGGAACCCCGCAGCGGTTGAAATCCAGGTAGCTCTTGTCAGGGTCTTTGAGGTTCTCCCCGTGGATCAACTTGCCAGCGTCCTCCTCAAGATGTATGCGGGTTATACCGATTCGTTTGCACTGCCCCCCTACTTCAATATCCGCATACCCGCCGAGAGCCAGTGGTTCACTGTACTGTGAAATCTGGTAGCCCTTGGGCAGGTCGGGATAGAAATAGTTCTTCCTGGC
>CAYVLI010000384.1:0-2969 GCA_964452105.1 uncultured Nitrospinota bacterium | reverse complement strand
CGCGCTTGCTTCGGGAGCAAGAAGTCGGAGGTTCAAATCCTCTCGCCCCGACCATATAACAACAATGGATTAACTTTGGTTTGTATTGATTTAACACCTTGCAATATAATGGATTATGTACTGGACATTTGCTGGATACGGTTAAAATTTCCAGAGAGGCAGTTAGATTATAGAACTGGTTACTGATGTGTGAGTGCTGAGATGGATAGAATGGCTATTTTCACTATTGGGTATGGGAAGCGCACCGCGGATGAGTTACTTGATACTCTGAAAAGATACGGAATTGATTTTGTGGTTGATGTGCGATCATCGCCATATTCCTCTTACAAACCGGAATTTTCCCGTGACGCGATCAAAGTAGCACTTTCCATCAATGGCATCCGTTACGTTTACATGGGCGATTTGCTTGGAGGTCGGCCAACAGATGCGGATTGCTACATTGACGGAAAGGTGGACTATGACAGGCTGAAGGTAACTACCCCTTTCCAACAAGGCATAGCCCGCCTGCGATCTGCTTGGGAACAATCTCTCCATGTGTGCTTAATGTGTAGCGAAGGACGCCCTGAAGAGTGCCATCGCAGTAAACTCATCGGTGAAGTGTTAAACTTCGAGGGCATAAAAGTTCAGCACATCGACTCAGAAGGAACCTTGCGTGATCAACAATCTGTTCTTAAAATTATCACTGATGGACAGATTACCCTTTTCGATAAATCTTTCACCTCTAGTAAACGGCATCGGATTGATCCCACGTAAAACGATTCAGATAAAGTACATTCAATGAGAAATCAGATACGTGTTGTCACAATAGGCGTGTACGGCTTTGACGAAAGAGCCTTTTTCTCTGCCTTGACCAGCGCAGGTGTCGACACCTTCTGTGACATCAGGCGGCGTCGAGGGCTCCGCGGCTCAGCATACGCTTTCGCCAATAGCCGTAATCTCCAGGATCGCCTAGCATCTTTGGGAATTCGGTACCTTCACTTAAAAGAGCTGGCTCCGTCACAGACGGTCCGCGACGTTCAAAAGAGCAGAGACAGCCAGCAAGGCATTAGAAAGCGAGATCGCACTTTTCTTAGTCCAACATTCATCCACGCCTATCATGAAGAGTGCTTACGGGACTTTGATGCGGAAGGATTCCTCGATGCTATGGGATCCAAGGCCCATGTGGTTGCATTGTTTTGCGTGGAACGGGAGCCTAAAGCCTGCCATCGCTCGCTCGTCGCCGATAGGCTGGCTGACGAGCTTGGCGTTATGCCGGAGCACATAAAGCCATGAACGTGCTCATCGTAGCACGTACGAAAATGTTTGGAAGTTCACGTTGCATCGGAGGACTTACGAAGGATGGTTACTCAGTAAGGCTCCTCACTGCTTCAGGCGAGAATCATGATGAGAGTGCGCCTTTCCAAATCGGTCAGATTTGGGAACTCTGTTTTGGACCCAGACCGCAGATCATCGAACCACATGTCGAGGATGTCTTCGTCACGGCCCAGCAGTATGTCAGGAATCAGGCAAAACTGCGCGAACACCTCTTGCAGCGCGTGACGCCGTGGAGAGGCGGCATCGATCAGCTTTTCGGCGGGTTGATCCGCTTCACGAATATGAATAATGGCTACATCTCTGCGCAAGCCGGTATCCCAGGCAAAAGCACAGGCTTTTGGATTCCGGACCAAGACCTCCAGTTGCGTAAAGACAAGAAGCACTACGACTACATAACGGGCCACCTCCTAAGAGGGCTTTCGTACGTGGGGGAGGCGACAAAGATAGACCCGATTCCAGCGTACACCCTTGTTCGAGTCTCGCTTGCGCGCTGGTGGAAACCAGACAACGCGAACTCAGGCTTCGAGGAACGATGCTACTTGCAGCTTTCGGGTTGGTATTGACCAAGAAAATTTTTAAGTGCAAAAAGGAATTTATCACAAAGACAGCGCTATCAAGAGATGTGGCTCTGGGGTTTTCAAAAATGGTTGGAGGAAAGGTGCGATGTCGTAGGGCAACGGTTCAAAATTCCGCCAGCCGTCCCGATCATATAACTTGGATAGCGGTGCGGTTCGGGCGACCTCACTTTCCACTGTTTGAGCTTTAAGGTTTTTCGCCTGTAAAAGGAAAATAATCGTATGGCTGTCATGTTTTAAGTTTGGATGAATCCTGCTCCGGTTAAACATGACGGCAGCGCAAAAGGATAACAATAAAAAATCATAAACATCTTTTTCTTGAATAAGGTCTTTTCTCAGATATGGCCAGGCGGACGCAGATCGCAGTCGTAGGAGCGAGCAGTTGTGATACCGGCGCCATGGAGTTGGCCTACAGCGTAGGGCGGCTGGTGGCTGAAAGGGGCGCGATCCTTTTCACCGGCGGCCTGGGCGGGGTCATGGAGGCGGCCAGCCAGGGCGCCAGAGAAGCCGGGGGCCTCACCGTGGGTATTCTGCCCGGCTACTCCTGGAAAGAGGCAAATCCATACGTCGATGTTACCGTAGCCACGGAACTTGGTCACGCCAGAAACGCAGTGCTTGTTAGGGCTTGCGATGGGGTCATAGCGGTTTCAGGAGAGCATGGGACCCTATCCGAGATAGCTCTGGCTCTCAAGATGGGTAAGCCGGTGGCCGCCATCGGCGGCTGGGAAACAATAGAAGGTGTGTACAGCGCCGGGAGCCCAGAGGAAGCGGTGGTAAACATATTCGAGTTTTTAGGTTGAGCATAGAAATCCATCAGGGGACTTACCATGAACGACGAATTGAAATCAAAAATCAGGGACGTGCCGGATTTCCCCAAAGAAGGAATAGTATTCAAGGACATCACCCCTTTACTGGGAGATACGACTTCGTTCAGGCAGGCCATCGACCTCATCGCCCGGCGATACGAAGGCGCTGGAATAGACAAGGTGGTGGGTATAGAGGCCCGTGGCTTCATCCTGGCCTCGGCCCTGGCTTACAAAATGGGAGCGGGGCTGGTGCCCATCCGCAAGCCGGGAAAGC
>CAYVLI010000383.1:0-2988 GCA_964452105.1 uncultured Nitrospinota bacterium | reverse complement strand
GGTGGCGAAAACGGACACGAGGGTACCTGGAATACCGGAAGGGGCGGTTTCAGGAGCGGTTCGGATACAAAAAGTTTAGGCTATTGGTGGTGACCAAGCCCGATTATCGTAAACGGAGCAGAACCAAGAACTTGATGGATACGGTCAGGAAAGAGGCCGGGATGACGGATATGTTTTTGTTCAATACATTGGACATGATACAAAACGGCCACGTTTTGGGGTCTTGTTGGGAAGCGCCTGACGGCGAAGTCTATTCTTTAATTTGAGCTTCGCTCTGAACATTGCCTGCCCTTTTTTATATTTTCCCCCAGCCGCCGGGCGCAGCTCAAAGGTATTTTTCCAAAGACATCCCATGATGAAAAACACCCTTGAGCTGCTTCGGGTCGAATGGTAAGGGCGGGAGACTCCTTCGTCGACACCCGCCCTTTTCTAAAAGGTTTTGCTCACCTTCTTTTTGATTATAGCAGCCTGCTCGCCTAAAGCTGTCAAGGAGATTCCCTTCGGCTTCGCCTACGGAACTCCTCCTTGACAGCGGCTCTCAGACTGCTTTACAGCTTGTAGAAGGTGGGCATAATAACGGTCGAGGCTCACCGCCGATTATAAGCTAATGCATATAAGAACTATGAACTACATGCAAGAGGTAAACGAGAAGCTGGCGGCTATATACGACGAGCATTTGAAGAAGACGCAGGAACTGGTTGCGGAAGAGCTTAAACGTTCCTTCAAGAACGGTATAGCTACAGGACGCAACAAGAAAAACGGGGAGGAAGCCGGCAGCGAGGAAGGGGGCGAAAAAGAATAGCGCCCTTCGTAAAGGGTGGGGAGCGTGGTCGAACTCCCCGCCCTGAGGTTGTTTATGAATTATCTATAAAGGCTTATGGATTTATTTTTCGAAGACCTGGGCGCAGCCATGCAGGAGGAGATTATCGATGAGACGATGCAAAGGATCGCCCAGGAGGAGTACGGGGCTGGCTCGCTACAGGATTTAAACGAGGCCGATTTGGAGGCGGTGAAAGAAAAGGCGATGGACAATATAAATCGCGGGAACTACAGGTTCCATCATCCCGATTATTAAGAGCCGGCGGGTTGGCGGGCAGGTTAAAAGGGCAAACCTAATATTATGTCAACGAGGTGCCAAATCGGTTTTTACCAGCCGAAAACAAAAGACTTAAACAATTTTGAGGCTTTAATCTATCGACATTCGGACGGCTACCCTGAGGGCGTGCTGCCTGAAATAGTCCCCTTCCTGGAGCGGTGGAAAAAGGATAGAGGGCTTGAGGATTCAGAATACGCCAGCGCAAGGTTGCTTCAGCATTTATGTAATGACTACGACGGACGCATGGAAGTGATCGAGAAAAGACACGGGAATAACAGAATGGTCTTCGCGGGTATCCTGGGGTACGGGATAAGCAAGGAGTTTCACGGCGACATCGAATACCACTACGCCGTCTATCCCGACAGGGTCGATGTCTATCAAGCGAACTTGGAAGATATCAACCGCTCCAAAAAAATTAGAAGTACAAAATTAACTGCCCGTTAGTCTGGTCAACTGGCACCTGCCCGTCGACCGCCGACTCTGTTTCCAGCATAAAACAGAAAACTGGCAGTATCAAGTGATCCGTTAGCTGTCGGCTCTTGATGGCCGGGCTCTTACACAGAGCCTGGCAATGAGGAGCTGAAAATTGTAGGGGACGGCTGGGTGTCCCACCCACCCCCGCTATCGCAGGATTGAAGGTAAAGGGCAGGCAATGTTTTTTCTTTGGCTGTTTTTATAGGATTCCCGCAGGTCATGAATAAAGGTAGACAGCCTGATTTCAAGCTAATAAAGGAGAGGGTGCCCATTGGGATGGTCTTGAGCCATTATGGGGTTTTGGGCAGGATGAAGCGCCGGGGTAACAGACTGTATGGCGTTTGTCCTATCCATGGGTCAGGAAATAATCCCACTCAGTTCCAAGTGAAACTTGATAAGGGGCTCTGGTACTGCTTCGGAGACTGCCATAAGGGCGGTAGTATCATCGATTTAGTATCGGCTATGGAAAATGTAACCGTCAAAAGGGCGGCGGAGCTGATATCGGAATGGTTCGAATCCTCCGAAAATAGCCTTATATTTTCACCCGATACTTTTAAAAATAGGGGAAACACGAATAACAAGAAGAAATCTCCTCTTCATATCAGGTTAAAATTGGAGCCGGAACACACCTACCTGCAAAAAGCAAGGGGCGTATCCAGGGAGACGGCGGAACTGTTCGGCATGGGGTTCTGCAGGCATGGAATGATGGCCGGGAGGGTGGCAATACCCCTGCATGACGAAGACGGCCTGCTGATGGGTTACTGTGGCCGGAGTGTGGACGGAACAGGGCCGAAATACCTATTCCCGCCGGGGATAAAGAAGGGGAGAATCTTATACAATTACCACAGGGCTAAAGAACATCTTGCCACCACGGGGCTCATAGTGGTGGAGGGGTTCTTCGACCTCTTCCATTTGTACCAGTCAGCTGGCCTGCGCAACGTGGTGGCCCTCATGGGGAGCCACGCCAGCTCTTACCAGCTGGATATGTTGTGTAGGGCGAGTAAGGTGGTGTTGATCATGGACGGCGACAGGGCTGGCAGGGCGGGAGGACAAGAAATTGGCTGTGCGCTGAAAGATAAGGCAGAGATACGTGTCGTCTTGTTGCCGGAGGGGAAGGAACCGGAGAATCTTAAGAAAGCGGAAATTGATGAAATACTGAGAAATTAAAAGGTAGCTTCATAATTCAATGAATCTTAATGTCCGGATTCTATGTTGAAAACCGCTTGTTACGGGTAGTGGCAAGAAATAGTAACTTTTGGCTTAATCTGACCCACCCCAAGATATAGTGTCCACCTCATCTTCCTCACTTGCCCTTATCAGTATTGGTAGACGAAAAAATATGGATGAGCATGACCAGACCATGTCCCTGTAAATTGTTGAAGTAGGGAGCGACCTTGATTAGACTTATTAACCAGGAA
>CAYVLI010000382.1:0-2996 GCA_964452105.1 uncultured Nitrospinota bacterium | reverse complement strand
TCGAGCGTATGCGTACATGCCAGAGGTGCTGCATATATGATCGGCCAATTCCAGCACATCCGGCTGACACTCGGGATGCGCCACGAATCCGGCCCGGGGATATTCTTCCAGCGCTTCCTTGACCTCCCTCGCCTTCAACCTGTGGTGGGTAGGGCAAAAACCATCCCAGAGAATAACCTTTTTATCCGTGAACCGGGAAACATACTTACCCAAATTTCTATCCGGAATGAATATAACCTCTTCCACTCCGTCCAGCGAGTTCACAACGCGAACGGCGTTCGCAGACGTGCAGCAGATATCGCTCTCCGCCTTGACCGCCGCAGAAGAATTGACGTAGCAGACCACCGCGGCGCGGGGATGTTTTTCTTTCAGGCTTCTCAGGCCTTCCACGTCCACCATATCGGCCATGGGGCATCCGGCTTCGGCTCTGGGCAGAAGAACAGTTTTCTTGGGAGAAAGGATGGCTGCGGTCTCAGCCATGAAGTGCACGCCGCAAAAAACTATCAGCTCGGCTTCCGTCGATGCTGCCTGCTGGCTGAGGCCGAGGGAGTCTCCCCCGAAATCGGCTATCTCCTGTATTTCACCCCGCTGATAATTATGGGCGAGAAAGATGCCTTTCTGTTTGTCGAGTTCCTCCCTGATTTTTAGCTTGAGGATTTCGTCATCGAAAATTTCATAAGGGTCTATCAAAATAGCCGCTCCCCATGTGTTTCAATTTTGTCTTTCGAGGAAGTGATATCTCTTTTAGATTCGAGGATGAAAAAAGGCTCGCGGAAAATGCACGGCACACGCCTGCGCAAAACTGGCAAGACAGCTTTTTAGAGGGACTACTTTTTCAGGGATATTACCTTTTCCCAGAGGGGGGACGCCTCCTTTTCCCTGTTCAGCTTCTCCAGAAGAAAGGCCAGGTGTTCTATGGCATCCACGAAGTCCGGTTTAACATCGATGGCTCTTCGGTATGCCTCAATCGCTTTATTCCATAGTCCTTTCTTCTCATAGGCTCTACCGGCCTCGAACTGAGCCAGATAGTCATTAAGATCCCTTTCGTTCTCCAGGGTGAGTTCCGGTTCGGCATCGTCATAATCAGCAGCATTATTTATCACGGTAAAGCCTTCCTGGTAACCGTTCCCCTCTTCCTCCGGAAAATCTTTAAACTGGCTGAGAAGCTCCTCTATCCTGTCGCTGAATTCTTCCTCTTCTCTACGCCGCTGATCCATTTCGACGGTCAATTCTTCGATCTTCTTCATAGCATCGGCGTATTTAATTTCCAGATAAATCTTCTCCTGCTTGAGTCGATTAATGATTTCAGCAGTAGCTTTTACTCTCTTCTCAAGCTCCCCGAATCTGTCATCAAGCATGTCCCACCTCTAAATTTCGTCGATTTGGTAAAAATCCTGATGCTCTTCCCGTAATATGCCGGCTATTTTTAAGCAAGTATAAAATATAAAAGAGGGCCGCTTACTGTCAAGGGAAAAGATTTTTACGGCCGATTGAGGTAATTTCAAGTAAATTCATACACTTAAAACACCCGTTCCCGCCCTGGCAAGGCGTTCGGAACAGTATTAACAAGAGTATTCGGAAGACGTTTTCAAGGGAGGAACCCGTTCCCCTGCACACGTTCTGAAAGGCCGTTTCAGCCTGGTGGGCAAAGTCTGATATTGTCTATGAGGCGTGCCTTCCCGACTTTGACAGCCATCGCCATCCGCGCCGGACGTATTGTCTCCTTGACTTCCTGAAGCGTCTCGGGGTCCACTACCACTATGTAATCGATTTGGGTGTGGGGGGTGGATTCTATCAGCTTCCAGGCCTTGCGGATTATGACCTCGGCGTCCTTCTCACCTTCGCTTACCTGTTTTTCGGCCTCTCGCAGGGAACAATATAGAACAGTTGCCGACCTGCGTTCTTCCGGATCGAGATAGACGTTGCGCGAGCTCATGGCCAGGCCGTCGGCTTCCCTGACGGTTGGCATTCCCACTACTGCAAGGTCGAAATCAAGGTCGCTGACCATCCTCTTTACTATCACCAGTTGCTGGTAATCCTTCTCGCCGAAGTAGGCCCTATGGGGTTTTGTGATATTGAATAACTTGCACACCACCGTGGCAACCCCCTGAAAATGCCCCGCTCGGCTCTTTCCGCACATGACGTCTGAGAGGGTTTCCGCTCTGACTATGGTGCATGCCTCTGGCGGGTACAATTCTTCCGCGGAAGGACGAAATACTATGTCGGCGCCGGTTGTCTCGGCTTTCTTGCAATCCCCGTCAAAATCCCTGGGATAACGCCTGTAATCTTCTCCCGGGGCGAATTGAGTGGGGTTCACGAATATACTTACCACGACCGACTGGCATTCTTTGCGAGCGGCCCTGATGAGGCTCTGATGACCCTCGTGGAGCGCACCCATGGTGGGAACGAAGCCGATGGTTCGTCCCTCCGCCCTCAGTGCGTCTGCTTTTTCCTGCATCTCTTTTACGGTTTCGATGATTTCGAGCATTAAGACCTTCCGTAAGATTAACCGGGACCCCGCCGGGAGTTTTAACCACTCTGCTCTCAGGCGGCCCCGCAAAACTCCTTAACCGTAGCTCTCTTTGTCTGCCGGAAAATTCACTTTTCTCACATCGTCAACGTATGCGGACACCGCATCCCTGACCTGCCCCGCCAAATCTGCATACCTTCTGACGAACTTGGGAACGAAACCTTCGAATATTCCCAGCAGATCGTGGAGAACCAGCACCTGTCCGTCACAGTCCGGGCCGCCGCCGATGCCTATGGTAGGAATTTTGAGCTCATTGCTTATCTTTTTGCCGAGTTCCTTCGGCATAGCTTCCAGAACCACGGCGAATGCTCCGGCTTCCTGTACGGCAAGGGCGTCTTTGATTACTTTATCGGCCTCCTCGCCTTTGCCCTGCACCTTGAACCCGCCGAAACCGTGCACGGACTGGGGCGTCAGGCCCACGTGGCCCATTACGGGTATTCCCGCTTCAACCATGGCTTCTATGCTC
>CAYVLI010000381.1:0-3004 GCA_964452105.1 uncultured Nitrospinota bacterium | reverse complement strand
TCGGCCCTGGCCTGCTTCAGCGCTATCCCGGCTTCTTTGACCTTCGATTTCAGAGTCGAAACCTTCCTCTCTTCCAATACCACTCTTTTCATGGAGGAATTCGCCATCTGGAGCCTGGCCCTGGCCTGCTCCACGCTTTCATTAGCGGAGAGGTATTTAGCCTTCCAGCTGTCAAACTCCGCCTGCTTCTGGTCCAGTTTTTCGGCGGAGACGATGCCCCGTTGGAAAAGCTCCTTAACCCGTTTAAGCTCTGAATCGTATCTCTGAAAATTGGCTTCAGCATCCTTCAGGTTCGACTCGGCCACTTTCAGCGCGGCGCTTTCCTCGTTTATCTGGCTTGAACTCTGCTCTTTCTGCAGGCTCAGGCTGGCGAGCGTTTCCTTGAGCTCTCCCCTCGTCGCCTCCAGCGAGGCCTGGGCCTTCTCTACCTTGTTTTTCTGCTGGACGATGAGAAGCTGCAGTTCTTTTCGTGATTGGTCAAGCCGGCTCTTTGCGGCCTCAAGGGCTGCAGCAACGACGTTCACCCTTTGTATGTACTCATCTTTTTTTATCCGGGCCAGTAACTCGCCCTCCTTTACTTCTTTCCCCTCATCCACGTACAATTTCTCTACGGCGCCGGAAACCTCCGCGCTCACCGATACCATTGTACCCTTGACTCTGGCGTCGTCTGTTACCACGTAGTTGAGGGTATAGATATACCACCCGAGGCCGTACCTGACGCCGAAATAGCCTCCCACAATAATAATTACTATGAGCACTATTCCCTTCGCCCCGCTGAATTTACCGTGTAACGCCACCTGGATTATTTTCCTTTCTGTAAATCTCTATAAGAGGGCAAAATCCCGAAGCCATCCGCTTCGATGATGGCCCTCTTGACCGACCGACGGATAACTTCGTCGGCCAGCAACCCCGCCGAATTTACGCTCGCTTCCTTTTCGCCGAGGGAGAGAGCAAACATCACGTCGCCATCGAAGTTTGTGTGTGATGGAGATATCACCTTGGCCAGCGCATGGTTGGCCATCTGGGCCACCTTGGTCAATTCTTCACGATTGAACCCGGCGTTGGTGGCGACGACGCCAAGCGTGGTATTGGTATTATGGGCGAAAGTATCTATGGTCAAACCAAGTTTAATCGCCTGGAAGGAATCACTGAATCGTCCCTCTTCCTTCGGATCTCTGGTGCCGGCCATTATCTTGCCGGTCTCATCATCCACCACATCCCCGAAGGCATTAACTGCGACAAGCGCCCCCACGACAACCCCGTTAGGCAAGCGTATGCTGGCAGTGCCCACACCGCCCTTCATGGCGTACTCGATGCCGTAAGCTTTACCCACCGTGGCGCCGGCGCCCACGCCCACGCTTCCTTGCTCGACGGGCCCGCTCACGGCGCATCCTGCTGCTGCATATCCCATCTCCTGATCCGGTCTCACACCGCTCTGCCCGAAAGAGAGATCGAAAATGATGGCGGTGGGCACGCTGGGAACGGTCGTGACAGCGACATCGAAGCCCTTCCCCTTCTCCTCCAGATAGGCCATTACCCCGCCTCCTGCGTCCAGTCCGTATGAACTCCCTCCCGAAAGGAGAATGGCGTCGACATCGTTAACCAGGTGAAGGGGGGAGACCGGGTCTATCTGTCTTGTGCCCGAGGCCGTCCCTCTTAAATCCACTCCTCCACGAGCTTTTTTATCACATATTATCACTGTGCAGCCCGTGTAGGCATCGTAATCGCTGGCATGTCCCACAAGTATGCCTTCAACGTCTGTTATGGCATCGTGCATTTTCAAATCGCGCCTCTTTCAAAATCAAATTTCCGCGGGAACTTCACCGTTCTTTTTAAGGATATTTCCTCCTCAGGGCATTGATATTCTACATTCTCAGGGAAACACTTGCAACTTATAAACCGGGATGGTCGCCATCGGCTGAACTTTACTCAAGGTTCTCTTCTCGACTCAAAATTCTTCAGGGGGGATTCAGGGTTTTCAAACCCCAGGAGAATTACAAGGTCTTCCCTCGGCAATGCTCGAAAAGGGCCGGATAATATTCTCGTTTTAACCGCGGGCGGCGTTATGAGCTTAAGATTCTTTGGGCTTCAACAACATCTTTTTGAATCTGCGCCACCAGCTCATCCGGGCCTTTAAAGGCTTTTTCATCGCGAAGCCTGGCTGCGAATTCCAGAGTGATGGGTTGTTCATAGCAGTCGTCATCGAAATCGAAGATAAAGACTTCGATGGTTAGGGTATCTTTATTGAAAGTGGGTCTCAGTCCTATATTTGTGACCCCGTCGAAGGTCTGGCGCAGGCAATGCACCTTCACCGCATATACACCCTTTCTGGGAATGATATCGTTTTCCGTGCGTACGTTGGCGGTTGGGAAACCGAGTTCTCTCCCCCTGGCATCCCCCTTTACCACGGTCCCGGTTATGGTATAGGACCTTCCCAGGAACTCAGAGGCCTCTTCGACCCTCCCTTCAACGAGAAGTCTTCTTATCAAGGTACTGCTTACGATTACTTCTTTATAGGTTATCGGGTCCACGATGCGAACTTCAAAGCCAAATTCGGCGCCCAGCTTTTGAAGGCAGTCGATGTTGCCTTCTCTGGCCTTCCCGAATCTGAAATCGCTGCCCACAAAGATTTCCACCGGGTGTAAGGGCTTGCATAAGATCAGCTCCACAAAATCCCTGGGCGATTGAAGAGCAAACTCCCTGGTAAATTCTTGATTAACCACGATGTCCACGCCGAGCTTCTCAAAAAGGGATACCTTTTGCGGAGGCAGATTAATCAGCGGAGGGCATTTCTCCGGAGCCATAACCTTCAGCGGGTGAGGATGGAATGTGAAAACGACGCTCTTCCCGTCTATTTCACGAGCCCTGTCTATCAATTTTCCTATAAGCGCCTGATGTCCTCGGTGCACGCCGTCGAAGTTCCCTATGGTCATGACCGTACGGGAAAATTTACCTTCCACCTCTCTTGTATCTTTGATAACCAGCATTACCCTCGATTCCTCGC
>CAYVLI010000380.1:0-3009 GCA_964452105.1 uncultured Nitrospinota bacterium | reverse complement strand
TTTACCTTCATACCGGCGGGCAGCATCGCCTTCCGCGTGAATCTCGTGTCCGCAGTCTTCGGCTCTTTTTCGGTCTATCTGTTCTACCGGGTCGTAAGAGTCCTCATCCTCAACCTATGGCCGGAGGGGAACGAACGAACCGCGGATTATAGCTCCTTCGCCTCTGCGATGTTGTTCCTCTTCTCCGCCACCTTCTGGAGATTCTCTGAGGTGGCCGAGGTATATACGCAACAGATTTTCTGGCTGCTCCTGATCATCCTTTTGCTGCTCAAGGCGAACGAAGCGGGGGAGGGACGAGGCAAGTATCTCACCATGGCCGCGCTGCTTTATGGCCTCAGCATGGGCACGCATGCGGTCATGGGTTTCTACCTTCCGGCAATTCTCCTCTACATATTTCTGATGGACAGAAGCCGGCTGATGGAAGCGAGGAAGCTCTTTCTGCTCATCTTTTTCCTGTTCCTTGGGTTAGCGGTCTATATGTACGTGCCCGTCCGTTCCGCTGCAAACCCATGGCTGGACTGGGGCAACCCCCAAACGGCCAAGAAGCTTTTATACCATCTCATCGACAAGAAGGACGCCTCCACTCATTTCACACTCATCGTTCATAACTTCTCTTTTCAGTTGAGGAACTATGCCTCCATGCTGCCCAAACAGCTTTCCTACTTCGGCCTATTTTTGACCGCTATAGGATTCGCTGTAACCTTGAGAAGGAAGAGAATCTGGTGTCTCCTCTTCTTCATTTTCTTCATTCACTTCGCTTTCTTTATCAGGACCTGGCGGGCCGATTTCGGATTCATGCCCACCTTCACCATAATGGGTATCTGGGCGGGGATAGGGCTACATTACCTCGTAACCCTCCTGAACAGGAAATTTTCAGAAGCAAAGGACAAGGTGGTTTCAACCGGCTTCGTCACCGGGCGTCCGTCGAGGCCGGCCATACTGCTATACATGTTGATGGGAGTACTGATAGTCTTCATGGCAACGGCAAACAGGCCCTATGCCGACAAGTCCGGCTATTACTCCACCTACCGCTTCGGAAAATACCTGCTGGGGAGCCTCGATTATAAGGGCGTATTGCTGGACCAGTTCGCCTGGTTTCAGTCCCTGTACCTGCAAGGAGTGGAAAACGCGCGCCCGGACGTCTCATCCATACTCAGGAATGCATTCGCCTTCCCGGAAATATTCTTCCCTGTTGATAATGACAGGTTCCCGCTGCTGCACATTCCAGATAGAGCGCGGGAAAAATCCCCTTACGATTTCATGCTTGACACCATAGAGAGCAACATCAATCGCCTGCCCATCTATTGGTACCAGGTGGACAAACTTGCTCCTATAAAGAGGTTGACCCCCAGGGGTATAGTATTTCGGATACTCCCCGAGGGGACGGAACCCCAATGGGACGATATGAAAGAGCACGTGGATAAACTCTATCGCTTCATGGAAGGAGAGTTCAACGACCCCTATTTCTGGAAAGACGAGGAGGGGCGCAAGGTCTATTCCCTGAACCTGACGGGCCTGGCAATGTATTTCCTGGAGCACAAGCGGGTACGCCACGCCGAACTGATGCAGCGTTTGGCCTTCCAGGTGGACCCTGAATCCTCCTCCGTGTTAAACAATTACGGCGTTCTTTACGAATATACGGGTAAGCTGAAGGAGGCGGAAGAAATGTATCGGAAGGGAGTAGAGGTCGAGCCCGGGGATCCTTCCATCAGGTCCAACCTGGGAGTGGTCCTATACAAGCAGGAGAAGGACCAGGCGGCTTTGAAAGAATTCGACCGCGTCCTCAAGGCGGCCCCCTACGACCAGACAGCCAACTATCATCTGGGGCTCATGGCCATAGAGCACGGGAATGAAGGCGAATTTACCCGGCGTCTGGCCATGGCCATTCGGGACGACCCCAACAGCAAGCTGGGCCGCAAAGCAAGGGAACTGCTTCGCAAGCACCGCAGAGGAGAGTTGGAATTACCCTCTGGAGCTCAGTAACCGTTCGGGTAAGCGTCCCTTCTCCCGGCAGCGGGCTATTTCTGATATAATACTTGAATATTTATCCGGTGAGCAGGAGAGGGGCTAAAGAAAACCACCGCCTTTTATGGACATCTTTCGGGAGACCGCAGGTAGATGCAGGGGAAAAAGGTATCGGTCATAATACCGGTCTATAACGAGGAAAACAGCATCGGCACAGTGGTGGAGAGCGTTTTTCAAACTCTCGGTGGTGATGTGCAGGTAGTGGTAGTGGATGACGGCTCCACGGACAAGTCCGCAATGGCTGCCGGGGAAAAGGGAGCGCTGGTCATACGACACCCCTACAATATGGGAAACGGAGCGGCCATAAAAACGGGCATAAGGAACTCTGCAGGGGACGTCCTGGTGATGATGGACGCCGACGGCCAACACCGGCCTGAAGAAATACCACGACTCCTCGAACACATACCCGAATACGATATGGTGGTGGGGGCAAGAGGAAAGGGTTCCCAGGCAAGCTTGCACAGGGGTCTGGCCAATAGATTGTATAACGCCCTGGCCTCCTACGTCTCCTCATTCAAGGTACAGGATTTAACTTCCGGTTTCAGGGCAGTAAAAAAAGAATGCGCGGAACAGTGCATCCACTTGTTGCCCAACAGGTTCTCCTATCCTACCACCATTACTCTCTCCCTCCTCAAGCTGGGCCGCAGCATAAAATACGCGCCCATAGAAAGCAACGCCAGGAAAGGGAAGAGCAAGCTCAAGCCTGCCAAGGACGGCATAAGATTTTTCCTCATAATCATAAAGATAGCCACCCTGTTCTCACCTCTGCGTATCTTCCTTCCCGTGAGCCTGGCCTTGTTTTTGCTGGGATTGGGATATTACATTTATACTTTTTTCATGTACCATCGTTTCACGAATATGTCTGTGCTGCTGTTCGTAACCTCGATCATCATTTTTATGATGGGTCTGGTGGCCGAGCAGGTAACACAGCTTCGCATAGACATGGGCTACGCACGAGATAAAGATGACAGGACCGGACGCTCT
>CAYVLI010000379.1:1196-3012 GCA_964452105.1 uncultured Nitrospinota bacterium | reverse complement strand
GGATGACATCACGGGGACAGTTTGCGAACAATCTCGATATGTATATGCAGGGTAAAGTACAAGATAAAGGTATGCGGAGGTGAATGCGCACATGATAATAGATGTTCATAGACACGTGCAGCACAGGGACTGGTCGTCCGGGAGATGGCATGAGCTTATGCTCGATCTAAGATACAACTACATACGTGCCCAGGGCGAAGGAGTAACCAGGGAAGAAGTAGAAAGGGATGTGGACTCCTGGTACGACGACCCTCAGGCGGATAAGCTGATAGCGGGCATGGACCGGGCAGGCGTGGACGTCTCGGTCGTTTTCCCCGTGGATTGGGGACTGGCCCTGGGCGAGGGCAAGGTTCCCATAGAGGAGGTTAATCGCCTGTACGGAGAGATGGCCCGCAGGCATCCGGGTCGGCTGATACCCTTCGTAGCGGTGGACCCGCGTCGGCCGACCGCCGTCGAGATTCTGGAAAAAGGAGTCGAGGAGTGGGGGATGAAAGGGCTCAAGCTTCATCCTTCATCCGGTTATTACCCCAACGACGAGAGCTGTTTCGCAATTTACAGGAAGGCGGTGGAGTTGGACGTGCCGGTTATAACCCATACCGGCAACATACTTCCTCCCCTGCGCAGCAAGTTCACCCGGCCCGTATATCTGGACGACGTGCTGATAGATTTTCCTGAACTAAAGCTTATCTGCGCCCACATGGGTTTCGGCTGGTGGGAAGAGTTGTCCTTCCTGGGCTGGCGGCGAAGCAATCTCTACGTGGATATAAGCGGCTGGCAGAGGTTGGTGGGGAATGATTACGATACTTTTTGCCGCGCTCTGAGAGGGATGCTCAACAGGGTGGGGCCTCAAAACGTCATGTACGGAACGGACGGGCCCACCGTCAGCCGGGATTATCCCGATGGTGAATGGATAGAACTGATTCGAAAGCTCCCCAAGGCGGCGCCTCCCGGCATCAGCTTCACCCCGCAGGAAGTGGAAGGAATTCTGGGCGAAAACGCAAAGAGGTTGCTCGATCTTTAGAGATTTTTATATGAACGATGTCCTAAGCCCGACCCAGGGATTCAGAAACGGCAGGCTTCACAAGGGAAGCGATGTTATATTCTGGGTGGTGATGCTTGGAGCTCTCGGATTCCTGGTCTTTTTCCTTCTGATGATCATATACTCTCTGACCACCATGGTGGACTGGAGAGTCATGCTGGAGACGGTTAGATCCAGAGAGCTACTCTTTTCAATAAAGCTCACCCTCATAACCGCCTCCCTATCGACGATATTTGCAGTCATATTCGCTGTACCAGCCAGCTACGCCATCTCCAGGGCGGAATTTACAGGCAAACAGGTGTTGGATACCATACTGGACCTTCCCATAGTCCTGTCCCCCATTGCTTTGGGAGCAGCGCTGCTTATATTTTTTAATACCTCCATCGGTTCCGGGATAGAGAACAATTTGCTGCGCTTTGTCTTCGAGGTGCCCGGGATAGTGCTGGCCCAGTTCGTGATAGTAACCGCACTGGCAGTACGCATGATGAAGACCACTTTCGACGGTATCAGCCAGCGTTACGAAACGGTGGCCCGCACACTTGGTTGCAACAGATGGCAGGCTTTTTTCAAGATCACCCTTCCCCTGGCCAAAAACGGGCTCATCGCCTCGGCGATCCTGGCATGGGCCAGGGCGGCTGGGGAGTTCGGAGCCACCGTGACACTGGCCGGGGCTACCGGTATGAAGACCGAGACCCTCCCCATAGCCATATATTTGAGCCTCTCTTCGGCTGATGTGGAGAAGGCGGTGGCAGTGATAATGGTGCTCATAGCCATATC
>CAYVLI010000379.1:0-1096 GCA_964452105.1 uncultured Nitrospinota bacterium | reverse complement strand
ACCAGGCTGCCTCCGGAACAGAGGAGGGTGGGATACGTGCCCCAGGATTACGCACTCTTCCCCAATATGCCAGTGGTGGACAACATAGCGTTTGCCCTCTCCCTCAATACCCGTTTCAAGAGAGGGGTGAGAGAGGAGGCGCGGAGGCTGGCGGCTTCCTTCGGCATAGACCATTTGTTACCGCGCATGCCCCATACGTTGAGCGGCGGCGAAAAACAGAGGGTAGCCCTTGCCAGAGCGCTCGCGGTCAAGCCGAGGCTGCTTCTGCTGGACGAGCCCCTATCTGCGCTGGACAATGTATCTCGTACGTCCATGTCCATGGAACTGAAAGGTGTTCAAAAGCGCTTCGAGGTGACCATGGTGCACGTTACCCATGATCTGGAAGAAGCTTTCACCCTGAGCGACAAGGTCGCGGTGATGATGGACGGAACTATAGTTCAGTGCGGCTCTACCAGAGAGGTATTCCATCGTTCCAGAAACAGAAAGATCGCCGAGTTCGTGGGTGTGAAAAACATCTTCGAAGGGGAGGTGGTCGGCGTTATCCCGGAGGACAAGGAGACCCTGGTATCCATAGGCGGAGTGGTGATAAGCGCTCCTCTTTTCTCTTACGGCAAGGGGGATAAGGTGTTGTTATGCACGAGACCGGAAGAGATTATGCTCATCAAGCCCGGCCGGCCCTTACGGAAAAACGTCAAAGAGAACGCCTTCTCAGGAACTCTCATGGATATGATAGAGCAGAGTTCCTCGACTCTGCTCCTGTTTCAGATGAAGGGTAAACCTATCCAGTTTTACGTGAAGATACCCAATCATGTATTGGATAGGTGGGGGCTGGCTCCGGGTAAAGAGCTTACCGTTTCTCTCAAGAAATCTTCCATCTGGCTCACCGGCCTGGATGCATAATAATAAATGTGTACGCTTCTGATACTTCATAAGGTCGTTCCGGGCTACCCGGTGGTGGTGGCCGCCAACAGGGATGAATACCGCGACAGAAATTCCGCGCCGCCATCATTCTGGGATGGTAATCCAGGCTTTTTTGCCGGCAAAGACCTGAAAGAGGGAGGCACCTGGCTCGGTCTGAACAGCGCAGGCCTGCTTA
>CAYVLI010000378.1:0-3032 GCA_964452105.1 uncultured Nitrospinota bacterium | reverse complement strand
GCGAATCGAAGATTAGCTTTTATGTGTAAATCGGCATCAACATGAAAATGGGGGAAGCATTATGACGATTGAACGCATCAACCCGGAGGCGGTATTCGATCCGCAGAAAGTAGGCCCATTCTCGGCGGGAGTCATCGCCGGGCCGGGGCGTCTTCTCTTCGTTTCAGGAATGGCTGCCGTGGACAGGGATATGCGGATCGTGGGCGAAGGGGACGTGAAGGCCCAGACGCAGAAGACTCTGGAGAACCTGCTGGCTGTGGTGGAGGCCGCCGGAGGAGGTGTTGAAGACATAGTCAGCGTAAACGTTTTCCTGACGGATATGGGCGACTACCAGGCCATGAACGAGGTGCGCAAAGAATTCTTCAAGGGGAACCCCCCCGCCAGCACGGCAATAGGCATACAATCACTCGTCTCGCCCGATCTGCTGGTGGAGATAAACGCAGTCGCCGTCGTCTCATGAAAATTGTGAGGCTGAGGTCCAACTTATTCCTTCACGGATGAATCTCTCCGGGCAAACGTGAAAGAATGAAATCGTAAACCTCACGCGCAAGGATCAAGGCTTCGCCTCTTCAGGAAGCCGTGCAAGGATGGACTCGTACACTTCGCGGGCAAGGGCGAGCGCGCCCTCCGCCTCCTCTGGCGTCGGTTCTCCCATATCGGCGGGATACCGAAAGACCCCGGCAAAGGGACTGAGACTCGCCGTCCGACGCAACAGGAGCTCCAGTGATGCATCTATGGCAATGGCGGCTCCCCCTACCTCCCGCAGGTCATGCACCTTACGGAAAGGCCGGCCATGACAGACCAGAAAACCCTTCACGGCCTTCTCCACCGCTTGCTGAGCGTGGAAGAGGGCGTCCTCCACCAAAGGCGGGCTTGCGGCCAGGACAGCTTCGCCTGCCCGGAGGTCGTCCCGGGCCTTAAGGAGCCAGCGGCGGACCTCCCCGGCAAGGTCAGGCGGCATAGAGCACCTCCCCCTCCGCCAGGACCGTAGTGGCCAGCGATGATCGGACTGCCCGCCGGGACTCGAACTCCTCCCGGGTAAGAACGAGCACATCCGCCGCGGCCCAGACGCCCCATAGCACTTCCTGGGCGCGCTGCGCACGTCGATAGGGCGGCTCCGCGGAATCTGAGACCACCACCAGCAGGTCGTAATCGCTGTCTGGCCCCCCCTCTCCGCGCGCTTTTGAACCGAAAAGGTAGATGTACTCCGGCTGGAAAGCCGTCACCAGTCGTTTCACGATTTCTCGGAGGACTGGATCTTCTTCGAGCAAAGGATTTGCCATAATCAGTCTACTTTCACCTCAGCCATAGAATTGACGGTCTATATAACCTTACGGCTCCCAAGACCTTTAAATAGATAGAAGACCTTATTAATTATCTCATAACTAAATAATCCATGCAGGAAACAAATGTCAATTTGGAATAAATCCCTTTTACCATCTTTTCACATCTATAGGCACACAACCCTTCGTTTCACCCGACTTGTTGATGGAGATAAACGCTATCGCCCTCGACCAGTGAAGCCATTGGGCAGATAGAGCAAGAAATTTATTGATTTCAGAAAAAAAGATTTTCTAAGTGTCATTTATATGCAATTGTTCACGTATTTTTTGCCAGTGCCTATAGTACTTTTCACGTATAGAGATAGAAGCTTGGGAAAATTTCCAATACCCCCAGACAAATAATAACGAAATAATTACAGACACAAGCCATTTCAAGTTACCGTCAGAGCCTGATATTAGATATGAAGTCCAAATAAAACCAACTACAGATAATGACGAGATTGCCAAAAAAGGCCAGGGTAGTACGTCTAGTGATTCACCTTTAAATTTTTTCCGAAACTCTGTTACACGAGTCTCCCACATTGGCCCTAAACCAGCATCCTCAAAAAAGACATGAAGATACGTTCCAGACCTGTGAATGTCGCGTCGGTGTTCTGCTAACAATAACAGTATCGGGATAATTACTGCAATTGGTGCAAGAAACACATAGGCAAGCCATGGGCTAACGCTATCTAATTCAGTTGGCTTCAGTTTAAAGAAAAAGGTGCCGACAGCAGATAAGATGGAAACGCTCGTGCCCAATGCAATCGCGAAGAGATAAGAGATAGTTTTTTCACGAAAAACTATCTCATCACGAACCTGCTTGTATTCCTCGATTTGTAGCTTTTCTTTCATTATTTTCAACTTTCTGCAGTTTACGCTCGACTACTTAAATTGACAACCTGTCGTATCAAAGATATAATAAAAATAGCCCTAATTATACAATTTCAATTCTAAATCAAGGAGCGTTTTCTGTGAAGTCATATCTCTTCAGGGTCGAACTTGTGAAAGAGGAAGATGGACGCTGGAGCGCTGGAGCGCCCGCGCTTCCCGGTTGCGCTACCTGGGGTAATACAAAGGAAGAAGCCCTGCGGAATATCCACGATGCTGTGGAGGCGTATATCCGGGATATGCAAAAAGCCGGCGAAGAAGTTCCCGAAGACCCCACCACGCAAGTTATCGATGAGCCGGTCGTGACTGTATCGGTATGACCCCGGAGCACCCTCCCATTTCGCTTCTGCGCAACGTTCCACTTCGACGTATTATTCGTGCTTTGGAGCGCGACGGCTTTCAGTTCACCGAACGCCAGGGAAGCCAACGAATATATAGGCATACGGACGGACGCCGCGTCGTTATCCATTACCACCGCCCTAAACTAACTCTTCCACCTTATGTAATCCGTAATCTTCTCTTGGGAACACGCTGGACCGAAGAAGACCTCAAGCGCCTCAAGATAGTAAAATAGTCCCTCTAACTGTTACCTGAAGGCGTCGTAGCCGAGCATCTCCCGCCCTACGATGAGTTGGTTTATCTGGGTGGTGCCGTCTGGAATGATGAAGCAGACCGCATCACGGAAGTAGCGCTCCATGGGGAATTCCTCCGAGAGGCCGTAAGCCCCGTGCACCTGTATCCCTTTGAGTGCGACCTGCACCGCCGCCTCGGTGGCCCAGTACTTGGCCATGGAGGATTCCCGGTTGCAGCGGCCCTGCC
>CAYVLI010000377.1:0-3034 GCA_964452105.1 uncultured Nitrospinota bacterium | reverse complement strand
CTGAACCAATCTCTGTAGTTCTGGCCGTGGAGCCGAACGTAACCGGTTGTGGAGGTATAGCGTTCGGTAGGTTTCAGCGAGTCCCTGAAGATGGGCTGGTCTATGTTGCAGAAACCGACTCCTTCATCCTGAAGAAACTTATAGACTTGCGCGTTATCCCATGAGGCGTGCCTTATCTCCAGAGCTCTGGGGTAGTCGGCGAATATCTTGAGCAGTTCTTCCAGGTAGCGCCTGTTTTCGGGATTGTTTTTAAAAGACCAGGGGAACTGCAACAAAATGCAGCCCAGGAGTCCGGCTTCGACCAGGGGGTCTATGCCCGACTTGAAGGCGAGCACGTCCTGTTCCGTCAGACCCTCCCTCTCGTGGGTGAACTTCTGATGCAGCTTGAGGCTGAACCTGAAATCCGGATTGAATTTCACCCTGCGCGCCCAGCCGGTAGCTGTTTTGGGCGTCGGCAGACGATAGAAGGTTGAGTTTATCTCTATGGTATCGAAGTATCGGGCCATGAAGGACAGTGCGTCGAAATTTTTACCCCTCGGTTCAGGATAGACCACTCCATTCCAGTCCTTATATGACCACCCCGCAGTGCCCACCCTTATGGAGTCTCCCATCTCTCTTGCCTTCAATCCGTTTCGGCAAGCTGCTCCAGGGCTCTTCCGAGGTCAAGCTCCACCTCTCGCGTCTGCCCTCCAATCGCCATGAATTTCGACATTCGCTTCCGGGATGCAGGGACCGTCAGCGTCCGGTTGAAATAGTGCGCCTCCTCCAGGAGGCCCTCGAAGGTGGGCAGCTCGGCAGAGTTTACCGATGCCTTCGCCAGCGCTATGGCTTCGGCGGGAAAGGATGCGATGCGATAGGCGAGACGCTCCACAAACGGAGTCAGCTCTTCCGGAGGCAGGGCGCGATTGATATATCCGTATCGTTCCGCCAGCTCTGCCGGGAAGTCCTCACACCCCAGGATGATCTCCAGCGCCCGTCCGCGTCCCGCGAGTCTGGGCAGCCGCTGAGTGCCCGAACCCCCGGGAAGTATGCCAAGCCCCACCTCTGGCTGGCTCAATATGGCCTTGCCCATGGCGCCGAAGCGCATATCCAGGGACAGCGCAAATTCGCTGCCGCCGCCCCTCGCCCTGCCCTCTATCTTCGCAATGCTTACCTTGGGCAGGGTGCGGTATCGTTCGAAAATCTTGTGAACCGGCCCCAGGGAATCTGATTTGGGCGGGACTTCTGTCGGCAGTTCGAGGATACCTGCGACATCGGCGTGCGCTATAAAGAAGTCAGGGTTGGCGCTGTCGAATACCATCACCTTCACCGCTTCATCCGCCTCCGCCTCCTTGGCCACACGGTTGAGCTCACGAAACAGGTTACGGTTCAACAGGTTTATGGGCGGGTTGTCGATGGTAACGAAGGCGACTCCGCGGTCTATATTTATTTTCAGGCTCTCATAATCATCATAGGACATTTTACACTCCCCCAAAATCTGATTCCGCTTAACTTGAATAACCCGATGCTTTCCATTTAACAATTTTTTTGCCACGGTCCGCAGAAAAAGAGCTAACCCTGCAAGGCTTTTTGTTGTTTTGTATATTGGAGATTTGTTTTATATTCATGCCGGTGCATGATATCGATAATTGTATGTAAACTCAACCGTCAATATACTCGACGATACAGGTATGTATATTGAAAGCGTTCCTGTGGGTTCCGGATAACTGAAGGAATACCCCTGTTCGGGGGAATGGCGTATAATAAAAATATCGAGCCGGAGTTAGACATCTTTTACTTTATGGAGAGGTACGCTGATGGAGGTGAACATAAAGATAATGAGAACAGATTCGCCCAGGAGTCTCTCGCAGTACGATAAACTGGGTTTCGGGAATATCTTTACCGATCATATGCTGCTCATGAATTATGAAGGTTCAAGCGGGTGGTATGATCCCCGCATCGAACCGTACAGAGCCATCCCTTTTGAACCGGCAGTCATGGTTTTTCACTACGCTCAAGCCGTTTTTGAGGGATTGAAATGTTTCAGGACGGCCGATAACCGTATTCTCATTTTCCGGCCCTCGGTTTATGCCGACCGTTTCGTCGGTTCCTGCGAGAGGCTCTGCATACCTCCCATCGCCCCAGAGTTAACAGTCCATTGCATCAAGGAGTTGATAAAAGTGGACAGTTCCTGGGTCCCCTCGAACCCGGACACATCCCTGTATGTCAGGCCGTTCATTATCGCCACCGACAAGCATCTGGGCGTCAGGTCGTCGAACACCTATCTCTTCATGATTATCCTTTCACCCGTCGGCGCATACTATGATGAGGGTTTTAATCCGGTATCCATAACGGTTTCGGATGAATATGTAAGAGCGGTGGAGGGAGGAACCGGAGAAGCCAAGACACCGGGCAACTACGCTGCCAGCCTTCTCGCGGGAGCGAAGGCGAAGAAGGAAGGATACACCCAGGTGCTGTGGATCGACGGGAAAGAGAAGAAGTACGTGGATGAAGTGGGGACCATGAATATCTTCTTCGTAATAGACGATACTCTAATTACCCCTGAGTTGGATGGAGCTATCCTGAACGGGGTGACGCGCAGGTCCGTAATCGAGCTTGCCAGGGATTGGGGCGTCAAGGTCGAAGAACGTAAAATTACCATTCAGGAGGTCATGGACAGGGGACGCAGAGGCGCTCTCTCGGAGGTGTTCGGAAGCGGCACGGCAGCGGTAATTTCGCCGGTGGGCAAACTTCGGTACAAGGGGGAAGTGCTAACTGTTAACGGCGGAGAGGTCGGCGAACTATCACGGCGGCTCTTCGATGAGATAACGGATATCCAGTACGGCAGGATACCCGACCGCTTCAACTGGAGCATGGAAATCTGCTGAACCCTATTCTTCCAGGATGGCCACAGCGCGAACCCAGGCGCCGCTGGCCTGATGGATTTTGATGGGAAAGACTGCTACCTTAAAGCCGAAGGGCTGAGAGATTTTGTCCAGATTGGCCATGTTTTCTATATGAAGGTATTCCTTATCGCGGCCAACCCAGTGCCCCT
>CAYVLI010000376.1:0-3060 GCA_964452105.1 uncultured Nitrospinota bacterium | reverse complement strand
CGAGATACAGGCGCGGCGGGTGACGGAGTTCAAGCAGCGCCGCGAAGTCTCAAAAGCCATAAACGCGCTTGAAAAAATCAGGGAAAAAGCGAATCAGGGAGAAGAAGCCAACCTGATGCCGGAGATAATCGACGCCGTAAAGGCTTACGCCACCCTGGGGGAAATCGTGGGCGCCATGCGGGAAGCTTTCGGCTACGGATACGACCCGCTTAAAGTCATCGAAAATCCTTTCCAATAAAGAGCTTTAAGAAGGGGGACGCACGATTCAGGAAGGAATCCAGATGTTGCGGGTCTGTTTTCTATGAGTTGGCATTATGCTTGAAGATACTAAACGACGCTTGATGAATCATAAATAACGACCGGATAGGGAATGCAAACATGAAAGAAAACCAACAAATCAAAGTTCTTGTCTCGAAGCTGGGGTTGGACGGACACGACAGAGGCGCCAAAGTGGTTTCTTCGTTGTTCAGGGAAGCGGGAATGGAAGTTATCTACCTGGGTCTTTACCAGACGCCGGAGAACGTCGTGCAGGCAGCCATCGAGGAGGACGTGGACGTCATCGGCCTCAGTTGTCTCTCCGGAGAACACCTGACGTTCGCGCCGGAGGTGGTAAATATCTTGAAAGGAAAAAACGTAGAAGATATCCTGGTAATCGTGGGTGGGGTCCTACCGAGAGAGGACATTCCAGAGATGAAGGAAAAGGGAATAGACGAGATATTCACCGCAGGCTCGTTGACAGAGGACATGGTCAGCTACATAAAGGGAAACGTACGAAAACGGCATTAAGCAGTAAAAGAATAATTCAAGGGTGTACAAACTCAGGGCGGGTCGAAAAGACCCGCCCGATGCGCATTATTTTTAAATAATTCGGGGAAACATCTGACAGGAAAGAGAAAATGAACCTGCTGTTCTCAAAGTTCAATATAGGCTCCATGGAATTGAAAAACAGGATCGTCTTTGCTCCCATGGGAACATGCCTTCCGGACGAACAGGGGTGTGTCAACGACCGCACCCTGGAGTACTACGTGCGGCGCGCCAGGGGGGGAGCAGGTCTTATCATCGTGGAGTTCAGCGCGGTAGATAAAAAGAACTATTCAGCCTCCTGGCAGCTCAAAATCAACGACGACGATAAACTACCCGGCCTCACCAGGCTGGCCGGGGCGATAAAGGGCGCTGGAGCAAAGGCCTGCATACAGATACATCACCCGGGCCGTCAATCCTCCAGGAAGGTGACGGGTAACCAGACCGTGGCCCCTTCGCCCATCCCCGACCTGCTCATCGGCGAAACGCCCAGGGAACTGACTGTGCCCGAGATAAGGGAGCTGGAAGACCGCTTCGCCGAAGCCGTGCTCAGGGCCAGGAAAGCGGGATTCGACTGCGTAGAGTTCCACGGCGCCCACGGCTACTTGATATGCCAGTGGCTCTCTCCCCTATCCAACCGGAGAAACGATGAATACGGAGGAGACCTCTTCCGCCGCACCCTCTTCGCCCGCGAGATACTGCGGAAAAGCCGCGAGTTGGTTGGCGGCGACTATCCGCTCATCTTCCGCATCTCGGCCGACGAGCACGCCGATGGGGGCCTGACCATAGACCAGACCAGGGAAATCGCCCGGATACTTCAGGAGCACGGGGCCGACGCCATTCATGTCTCGGCAGGGCAGTTCGGCGCCATGCAGCATACCGTCCAGCCTATGCTCATGCCCAGGGGCTACCTTGTGCCTCTTGCCACGGAGATAAAACGAGCGGTGAACGTACCGGTGATAACCGTCGGGCGAATAAACGACCCCAAGTATGCCGAGAGCATCCTGCAAGAGGGCAATGCCGACCTGATAGGGATGGGCCGACCGCTGCTGTCGGACCCCGACCTTCCGGCCAAAGCCCAGGAAGAGCGCTCCTCAGAGATCGTGAGGTGCATCGCCTGCAACGGCTGCATGGACAACGTGTTCAACAAAGGAATCCCCATACGCTGCACCATCAACCCGGAGGCGGGCAAGGAGACGCTGGTGGAAACCAAAACCGGGAACCCTCGTAAAGTGCTGGTCATCGGTTCATCCCCCGATGCCCTGGAGGCGGCCAGGGTGGCCGCCGTACGGGGACACCACGTGGAAGTCCACGACGAGGCCAAAAAGATTGGCGGCAGGTGGGCGTGGCTCCAGAGGGGCATTATCCACTACAAGATGCGCTCTCTTGAAGAACTAAACGTTCAGGTAACCCTGGACGCACAAATCGACCGCAGCCTGATAAATAAGGTGAACCCCGACTTCATAATAGCCTCCTCTCGTGAAGAGGCTATTGAACCGGATATACCTGGTCTGGAGGGCTCCGGGGCGGTTTCCGCCGAGACGGTCCTGGAGGGGAAAGCTGCGCTCCAGGGTAAAGTTGTTATCCTAGGTGGGGACCATGCGGCGTGTGAAGCGGCAGTACATCTCATACGTAGCGGCGCACAGGTTACCATGTTGAACGGCAGGCGCAGAATAGGCCGCGGTGTCGAACCCATCACCAGGAACGCACTGATGGAAAAATTGGCCCGGGACGGAATCGAAACCTTAAATAGTGTGGAAGTGACGACCATCGAGGGCAATACTATAAGATATAGAGATGCCGAAGGACGGGAAAGAGAGATAACCGCGGATGCCATCGTATATTCGGCAGGATACAGGTCGACGGGGAAGAGAGAAGCCTTGCTCGATGGGTGCGATGTACCCTGCGCCATTCTTGCGCCCTGCATCGAACCGAGGCAGGTGTTGTCCGCCATAGGAGACGCCGCAGAAGCGGCCCGAAAAATATAGAGCACATGCCAGATAGAGAGTACAGGAACATAAGGGAGATGCTGGAGGAGGAAGAACGAACAACCCTCTCCCCCAGAGCGGTGCTCAGCGCTGAAACCAGGGGGCGGCGGCGCCCGGAAAGGGAATGCGACTTGCGGCCCGCTTTCCAGAGGGATCGCGACCGCATCATCCACTGCAAGGCATTCCGCAGGCTGAAGCACAAGACCCAAGTGTTTCTGTCCACCTCCGGAGACCACTACCGCACCAGGCTGACCCACACCCTGGAGGTGGC
>CAYVLI010000375.1:0-3070 GCA_964452105.1 uncultured Nitrospinota bacterium | reverse complement strand
ATTATCCGGTTTACGACAAGAACGGACGGGAAATCGCAACCTGCATAACCAACCTCGACCTGCACGACATAGCCAGATGCTGCGCGACCTACGGGGTAAAGAGATTCTACGTGGTGACTCCAATGGCTTCTCAAAGAGAATATGCCCACAGACTCATGGCGCACTGGCTCAAAGGAGCAGGAAGCCGATACAATCCCTGCCGAAAGAAAGCGCTTCAGACGACGATGGTCGCGGCCGAACTTGAAGAGGTCTTGAACGAAATAGAAGAAATCTGGGAGAGGAAGCCCATAACGATAGTCACCCGGGCCGGTGAAAGGGGAAATTGCGTCTCCCATGATCGTCTGCGAAAAATCATATTTGAACATTCGGAAGAAATACCATATATTATTGCTTTCGGCACGGGATGGGGACTGACTGAAAAAATGTTACAGGACGCCGACTACCTGCTGGAACCCATCAAAGGGGCCGGAGAATACAATCATCTATCCGTTCGCTGTGCTGCCGCCATAACTCTGGACAGGCTGCTCGGCAGCAGGCCGGCAGCGACAGATGATGCGAGATTATCATTATGAAACAAACAGGAGTGAAACGATGGACCCCATAGAAATGCTCGAAAAAACTCAGATAAGGACCGACATCCCTCAATTCAAGTCTGGCGACCTCGTGCGCGTCCTCTTCAGGATCGTAGAGGGAGACAAGGAACGAATCCAGCCCTTCGAAGGAGTTGTAATCGCCAGGAAAGGAAGCGGCTCCTCAGAAACCTTCACCGTAAGAAAGATCTCCTACGGCGTAGGAGTGGAGAGAATCTTCCCGCTTAATTCCCCCCGCATCGAAAAAATAGAAGTACTGCGCGAAGGGAAGGTGAGGAGAAGTAAAATCTACTATTTGCGGGGCAGGAAAGGGAAAGCGGCCAGGATAAAGAGCCAATACAGAAAGCAGAATTAAAAACCTCTCCCAGGGATCATCCGAAGTTGCACCCCAAAAGGAGCGAAGACAAACCTCTCGATAGACTCAAATATGAGAGAACGCTGAGAACAGAGGGCGCCAGACACATAGCTGGAATAGACGAGGCGGGAAGAGGGGCTCTGGCGGGGCCTGTGGCGGCGGCGGCGGTCGTGTTGCCGCCTGATACTTTCATAGAAAGAGTCGATGATTCAAAAAAGCTCTCCCCGGAGTTGCGCGAGGAACTCTTTCCCATAATCATGGAAACCGCCGTAGCCGTGGGCATAGGCATCGCCGCGAGAGAAGTGATAGACAGATTCAACATCCGCAGAGCCACACAGATGGCCATGACGGCCGCAGTGCTCGATCTTCCCCTTACCCCGGATGCGCTCCTGATTGACGCCATGTACCTACCAAAGCTGCAAATCCACCAGGAGTCCATCATCAAAGGGGACAACCTCAGCCACACAATCGCTGCGGCTTCGATTATCGCAAAAGTGGCCAGAGACAACATCATGCGCTACTACCATGAAAGCTACCCGGACTACAGGTTTGATCAGCACAAAGGTTATGCCACAAGAAACCATCTGGAATCTATCAGGGTGCATGGTCCTTGCGTGCTGCACAGGAAAACATTTCGGGGAGTAAAGGAGCATCTATCTCCCGGTGAGAAGGGCGCCCGACAGAGGGCCTTAACCTTTTCACAAGAAAGATGAATATGGCGGACGAGAGGATAAAACTGGGCAGGAAGGGGGAAAAGATAGCTGGGAAATTTCTGAAACACAAGGGGTACAAGATTGTCCAGCGCAACTACCGCTGCCGTTTTGGAGAGATAGATTTAATCGCAGTAGATGGTGAATATCTGGTTTTCGTCGAAGTAAAAACCAGGAGCGAAAGCGGGGCCATCTCACCCAAGCACGCAGTCGGCCCGGCTAAACAGAGGCGAATCGCCCGCCTTGCAGCCCACTTCCTTTGCAACGATTCCCATGTTAAGGCACAACCCTTCTGCCGTTTCGATGTGGTGGCCGTGACCACAGACCCCGGAGGCGGCAGACCCTCCGTAGAGCTCATTCAAAACGCTTTTCAGCTCGAAGGCATTAAATTGACCATCTGAACTCCAGCGGCATACAATTTTTAACGCCGGTGGAAATCAACCGCCTCCGACACCCTCCAGCACAGGCGACCTTTTGAGGCTCTTCTCCTGCAAATCACCGACTACATCACCCATGCCTTTCACATCTTTTATGACACCCGCCACCGGTATCATATCTTTGTCCAGCCAAATTCTCCCGTCACCCGTGCTGGAATCGAATATTTCGGGCGGAATATCTACTATCAAAAGATACGCGCTGACGAAATCCTTCTCCTCGTGGGCGTTTAAATACTTCCTTTCCCCATCCGTGGCTACTTTTATATCAAAATGGGTGACGCCCTTTTCTCCGGGTATGGTATCAATCCGATAACTTTTCCCCAGCTCCACCTTACCGAAAACACCTCGCCTAAAATTGTAGAACGCCGAAAGGACATCCTCGAAGACTTTACCATCGGGAATCTTCCCGCTCTCATCCATCGCTACACGACCATTCCTGATTATCTTCCAGCTATACTTCATTCTTTTATAGTCCAGATGGCCCTCGTAAATTTCTTCCTTTTCTCCGTAAGAAATTATTCTTTTATGATAAACGGACCTCAGGCGTTTTCCTCCATCAATCAGTTCAAACTCAGATCTATAGGTCTGTCGCCGCTGCTGGGTTATCCAGCCCACGAAACCTCGCGCTTGCACCTCAAGTTCTGCGTAAAACCTCCCCGAACCCTCGTCCTGTCCGAAAAAAAATTCTGCATCTGCTATATGTTTAAACAAGAGGAAGCTTAATCTGTAGTCAAGCACCTCTCCCACCAGATCCGTGAATCCATTCCCTTTTATCCCTTCGATTTTAAGTTCAGGCAAATCTAAATAACCGGGACCTTCAGCACCTGCAGTAGGAACAAAAGAAGGGAAAAAGGAACTATATTCCATAGTGGGAAAAGAAATCCAGAGCAACAACAGGAGCACGAGGACAAATCGCTTTAAGAATTCCCCATGCAAATACGAAAGCCTATGTAAAATTTTCGAAGCCATTCTCATCCT
>CAYVLI010000374.1:0-3078 GCA_964452105.1 uncultured Nitrospinota bacterium | reverse complement strand
CTTTCGAAGTACTCGTCAAACTTGTTCAGGGGTAAAGCAAATGCCCCTTTATCTCCTTCCGGCCTCAGGCGCATATCTATCTTATACGCATAGCCCTGGGCCGTAACCTTGCTGAGCGCATTTAAAAGCCCCTCGTAAAGACGCGCATAGTAAACGTGATTAGGCACGCTTTGAATTGCCATGGTCACCCCTTGTCTCGGCTCCGTACTGCCGTCACCGGAGAAGGCCAGGAGTATATCCAGGTCGGAACCAAAGCTTATCTCACGGCCGCCCAACTTTCCCATTCCTATCACAACAACCTTTGACCTCTGACCGGCTTCGGTAACGGGCGCTCCATACTTGACCATGAGGTCTGCTTCTACTATAACCAGAGACACTCGTAAACACGCCTCCGCCAGGTTTGTGAGCTCTGCCACGGTTTCGAGCACTTCCTGGTGTCCCAGGATGTATTTAAGACCGATTCGTAAATCCTCAGCTTGTTTAAATTTCCTCAATTCCGTCAGCCTCTGGTCTTCGTCCTGGGCTTGCTGCAAGGCGTTCAGAAGTTCCTCCTGTAACTGGTCCCTCGATTTAAAGGAGACCATCTCTTCCCGCTGGAGCATTGTGTCCAGGAGGTTAGGCTGTTGGATGATAATGCGGGAAAGTATCGCGCTGGTCCCGAAAAGTCGCGTGAGCAGGTCGAGAAGCGCTTTCTCTTCAAGGAGGAGGGAAAAGAGAGTATCTCTGCTCTGGCTGCTGTTTGTAAAACTCTCCAGGTAATTGAGGGCCATATCCGGATCGGGCGCCCTGGAGAGCAGTCGCAGCATATCTGGTAAGAGGCGATAAAAAGTGAGCTTGCTGCGCTCGGAGGGATGAGAAAAAATAGGACCATCGCGCAGTAGAGTAAGGTTGTCCAGCGCCCTTTCCGGATTAGCGAACCCGGAAGCTGCGAGATGAGACAGCGCCGATTGCCGGTCTTCGAGATCGAAGGATACCTCCGGCTCCTCGTCCCTGGCCGAGGAGTAAAAGAGGTCGTTGTAGATTTCCCTTACGGCTTCTATATGTTTTTTATACTCGGCTTTCAACCTGTCTGCCAGCCGGCCCGCACTATTTCCTGCCAGGCCCATTTTCCGGGACAGCACGGCCAGAGTGCGCTGATCCGTGGGCAGTGTATGGGTTTGCAAACCGTGGCTTATCTGGAGCCTGTTCTCAAGGTCTCTCAAAAAGAGATAGGAGGTTCGCAGGGCCGCATGGTCTCTGGCAACAAGGTATCCGCCTGCCTTGAGGCGGTCCAGCGCCTCCAGTAAATTGCCATGCTGCAGCTTCTCATCCCTCCCTCCATAGACCAGTTGAAACGCCTGGATGGTGAACTCTATTTCCCGGATGCCGCCGTAGCCCAGCTTGACGTTACCTTCGTCCGAAGCGTCGCGCCGCAGACGACGGTCGATGGACTCTTTCATCTGCTTGATTTCTTCTATAGCGGTGAAGTCGAGGTGCTTGCGATAGATAAAAGGTTTTACAATGGAGATGAATTTTGCGCCCAGGGCTCTGTTCCCCGCGCATACTCTGGCCTTTATCAGCGCTTGCCGTTCAAGAGTAACGCCGTAAGACTCATAATAGATTTCATAGCTTCGCAAGGAATAAGCTATATCGCCCATGCCGCCTTCAGGGCGAAGGCGCAGGTCCACCCTGAAAACGTTGCCATCCGGGGTTATCTCACTCAAGAAATTGGTTATCATGACGCCCAATTTGTTGAAGTACTCGTGGTTGCTTATCCTGTTTATGCGATTTTTACCGGCGCCGGGAACGCCTTCTGTTTGCCCCTCATCTGAGGAATAGAGATATATGATGTCGATGTCTGAGCTGAAGTTGAGCTCTAAACCTCCCAGCTTCCCCAGGCCAATGATGCAGAAGCGGCATTCCTTCTCCCGTCCATCCATATCCATGTACCTGGGGGCGCCGTATCGTTTAAGCAGTCCCTCATGGCAGGAGAGGTAAGCCGCTTTTAGGCAGGCGTCGGCCAGATTCGAAAGGTCTCTTATGGTCTCGACGGTATCCGCCGTTTTGAGGAGGTCCCGAAGCCCGATGCGTATATATTCTTTCTTTTTGAACAAGCGCACCAGCCGCCCTTTCTCTTCGAGAGTCCGTGCTTCCCTCAGGGAATCACTCAACGCTGCACACAAGCCCTCTCTGGTCCTTGATTCTCCGAGCTGGTCCGCTGTATCTCCTTCAGAGAGCCATTCCATGAGGTGGTCGAGGCTGACCTGCATTTGAAGGAAGGAATCGGTAAGAAGCTGACTCCCGGAGAAGAGAGTCGTGAGCGCTTTTAGTATCCCGCCGTTCCTCTGGAGAAATGCGCAAATCTCATTTCTATCCTTTACAGCGCCCAGATAGCGCTCCATGTTGTTGAGGCCGGCGTCGGGGTCGAAGGACTCCACGGCGGCTGCAAAAACATTCCCGAGAAGGGGAGGGGAGGCTCCAGTGTAATGGGATATCAGACGTAAACTATTCGCTGCGACTTTGACGTTGACGAAACCCGCTTTTGAGAGGAGCTCCTCCAGTTCCTCACTCCTGTCCAGAAATCCTTCCTCTTCCAATGTGTTCGCCAGTCCTCGGATGGTGTCGTTCATATCCATCTGCCTGATACCGTGGAAATCAATTCTGCGAGCCTTCTGCAATCTTCCATCGAACGGGGAGAGACCCTTATGAAGGCAGGAAGGCCGAACGAAGTACAATCCCTCACAAGCGCCGCTTTCAGGAGCAATTCCTTCCTGAATGCAGCCGCGTCGCCGACTTCCACCATGAAGTAATGAGCCGATGAGGGAACCACTCTGAAGCCTCGTTCAGCAAAGAAGCGAACAAGGTAGTCCCTGGCTTTCCTCAGCTTTACCAGGCTCTCTTTGAAATGATCGACAGATTCCATGGCCACGCAACCCGCCGTCTGGGCCAGGGCATTAACAGACCATGGTGGCTGCACCTTCTCAAGAATCCGGATGATCTCTTTTCGGGCGAGGGCGTAACCTAATCGTAGGCCCGCCAGCGCACAATCTTTGGTAAGGGAACGCAGGATGATGGCCCTGCCGTTCTCCATCAGAGGCA
>CAYVLI010000373.1:0-3081 GCA_964452105.1 uncultured Nitrospinota bacterium | reverse complement strand
GGATTATCTCACCGCATTCGTAAACCAGATTGCCGGCGCTATTGAACAGAGCAAGCTGCTCGAGAAGAATCGGAAAAGCTACTTGAACAGCATCCAGACCCTTGTAATGGCCCTGGAAGCCAGGGATACCTATACGAGAGGACATTCTGAGAGAGTTACCTACTATTCCATAGAGCTTGCGAATATACTCGGTCTGTCCGAATATTATATCGACGTAATTAGTGATATCGTGCCTCTGCACGATATCGGAAAGCTGGGTGTTCCAGATAGCCTCTTGCATAAAAAGACATCTCTGGAGAAAGATGAAATGGAGGCCATAAGAAACCATACCGTGGTCGGCGCTCAGATAGTATCACCCCTCCATCTTCAGAAAGACAGTCTATGCATCGTACGTAACCATCATGAATGGTTTAACGGTGATGGTTACCCCGATGGACTTTCCGCAGACGAAATACCGGAAGTGACCAGAATAGTTTCCGTGACCGACGCCTTCGATGCCATGACCACCCGGCGGCCCTATCGCGCGGGCATGAGTATAAGGTACGCTCTCAAGCAATTAACAGATAATGCAGGCACACAGTTTGACCCTTCCATTGCCAAGATTTTCGATGAAGCCGTTCGGACGGAACTCGTCAAGCTTCCCCTCGACATTCCTCAGCTATGATTAAGGCGTCAGCAGTCAACCCAGGCTGCGTCGGGCGATAGCCGCTGCCACCAGGTCTTGCTCGATATTCCGGCCCTCCTTGAGCAGATGATAAACATTAGAGACATGATTGCGGTGAATGAAATGCGAGAGTCCGGTGGGTTTCAGCTTTAGTTTCAGGGTTTCTTCTATCAGGGCCAGGTCCTCTTGCACCTCGTCTAACGCGGGATAATCTTTCGCCAGCAGGGCGAGGTTTTCACGGTTTAAATAGCTGCCTGCTGTCGTGAGGTCCCTTTTAAGGTTCACATAAGAGTTCCTGAGATTCTTCAGCAGACCCGCCGAGGCCGCCGCTTTGAGCCCCCTCCCCGTGCCGATTATCTCCGGAGGAATACCCATGGAATAGAACGAAGCCGTGAATTTCACGCCCCGGGGCAGGCTCGTCCGGCCCATGCTTCTGCCGTAACCGAGTTGACCGACGTGTGATATCCTCTCTCTTCTGGGGGGGACATGTTCCGCAACAGCGTTTATTAGAGGGGTAATATTTTTTATGGTCTTCCGGTAGGAGCTGGAAAAAATCTGGTTAAGCTCCACGATGAGTCCTTTGTCCAGGGGGTCTGGAGTGAGGTCCTCCTTGCTTCCCAGTTCTCTGTTCAGGAAGCGTACGGCCTTCTTAACGTCGTTCATGGGATAGTCGTAGCGAAATGCGGATTGCAGGGAGACCGTGCGCACCCCCTTATATTCCATGAGGAACTCTTTGCAACTGTAGGGATTCAGTCCGCCCCTGAAGGGCAGAGACCCCACTCCTATCATGGGATAGACGGGGACGCCCCACTTTTGTTGAAAGAGGCGCTGTTCGAGGATGGCTGCTTTGGCGGAGAGCACCGCAGGAACCAACCCGTTCTGAAGAGAAGGGTCCGAGCGGGCGATGAAACCTCTCAGCGACGCCTGTTTTTTGCCGAGGTGTTTTTCCCGCAGGTGACAGTAGTTCTCCAGTATTTCTCCCATGTTCATGAGCTGATCCACGTCTTCCACCAGGGGAATTATTTCTATTTCCAGGGGACCGCACAGGTCTGATTGAAATGCTATGCATTTGGCCTTTATGACTTCGCTGTATTTCTCCTGTATTTCCACCATCATCTCGGCTTTTTCCGCCATGGGAAGTATGATTTGAAACACCGGCGCGAGCGATAGGTCCAGCTCCAGGGCGGTATCCTGCGCAGTGGTGACCGACATGAAAGCCCTGGCGGCGCGGGTGGTCTTTTCAAACCAGATGTTGGGCACCCTTATGGTAAGGAAAAATTCCTTTCCCATGGGATGTTTCTTGAAGAAGCGGGTGTGCTTTGTCAGCAGTTTATCCGCGGCGGCTTCGTCTACGTATTTCCCTTCCCAGTCCCACATATATTCATGGCAGCCCAGCTCTTTGAAGCATCGATAGCATTCCTCTACTTCGTCCTCGGCCGCCACGTATGCATCGTTTGCCCAGTAAGCCGGCCCCGCATTGTCCGGATGCTGGGTAGCCATGGTGGCTGGCGGGTAGAAAGACCTTTGCTGGTTGATATTCACGGCAAACTCCTTATCCATGATAATTCAGCCTGAAGATACAATGCACTTGAAGGCCGCATGTTTATAGCCTAATATAGCCAGGATGCCAACCACTGGCAACTCTTATCAGATTTCCCAGGGACCGTTTTAAGCCCTGCTTCACCGAATCTATTTGTCGTGAGAACTCATTGATGGTTTAGTCGGTCGCCTGTACGAGAAGCCGATCTCTGTATTGCTTTCTCAAGTTCTGGAGATGAAAAAATGGAAGGACCAACCGCGGCAGACCAATTGCTCAGGATAAAAAATTTCGAAAAAGGCTACGTCGGCCTGCTGATAATCCGCACCGGGATGGAGCTGGGGCTGTTCGAAGCCATAAACGAACAGCAGGACGGCGTAACTGCAGCGGAACTGGCGCAGGGGCTCAATTTGCATGAACCTTATGTTTATGTCTGGTGCACGACCGCCTACCACTATGAACTGCTGGACTGCGTTGAGGAAGACCGCTTCATGCTTCAGCCCGGTCTGAATGAAGTGCTGGTGCACCATGAGAGCCCCCGTAACTATGAAGCTAACGTAAAGCTGACCGTGGATTGTATGAGTAAGGATATGGCCGAGTTCCCGCATTATATGAGGACAGGAGATGTATTCGCTTATCAGGAGCACGATTCATCCCTTTCCGAAACAGTTGCCGAGTCCACCCGCAATCTTTATGCGGTCTTGAAGGATGTAGTCATTCCCAGAGTGGAAGGGATGCAGGAGGAGATGGAGAGAGGGGTGGACGTTCTTGAGCCGGGGTGCGGTGGAGGAACTCTCATGATCCGATTGGCGGAGCTGTATCCTCATTCGCGCTTTACCGGAGTGGATGTGGACAGGTTCGGTATTGAGAGGGCCCGGCG
>CAYVLI010000372.1:0-3083 GCA_964452105.1 uncultured Nitrospinota bacterium | reverse complement strand
CCATCCCCGACAAAAAGCAGCACGAAGCTCGTTTTGGATTTAAGCTGCGCAAGAAGGTCACTCAGCGTTCCCTGTGGCTCGCCAGCGAGCTCAAGTTCGATTTGGTAGGCATCTTCAAGCTCTTGTATTGCTTCCCCAAGCAGCGGCAATTGTTCCTGGGAAGTCTTATCAACGGTTATCAGGCTCTCCATATAAATCGGCTGGGGACGGGAAGACGGCCTGACCAGTTCTCGTCGGGCTTTCTCCACCAATTTGAGAACTTCCCGGTAGAGAGCACTGGTGTCCCTCACAACACGGCTCGCGGAAGGCTGCGAAAATTCTATGGCAGAGCTGAACGTGTCTGCAATCACCTTCAAAACAGTGGCTGCTGCAATGGAGATGTGAGCCTGCATAAATTGTCCCTTCTCAGCGCTGTCACGCAGCTCACCCTTGACAGCGTCCACATCCCCGGCAGCATTCCTCAACCTTTGTAACATAATAGCTGCTGATGTATATGAGCCCGCCTGCTCCGGTTGTCTGGGCTTCTGAGTTCCAAACAACTTCTTAGCTGTCTGCCAGATTTTTTTCATCCTTTTTTCTTTTATCCTCAGTCTCGGCAAGAAATCGTCTGCTTCACCGACCTTGCAAAAATGAGGCAAAGGGCATAGACCAGTTTGAAGCTCTTTGACGTGCCCAATCAGCCCTACAGAAATTCAGGGCGAACTCTACATCATCGTAACCGTCGGCCGATCCGGGAGATGATCGCCATATCCCCTGCTCCGGCGTCTCTGATGGTGGCTTCGGATAGATTTGGTCCCGCGGGATCCTGGTCCTTCCCACCCCGGCCCTTTTTTGAGAAGAACTAAGCATGTACCCGCTCACTTCTTTCCCAATTCTATTTCTTTCTTCAGCGCCTCAAGGTCGGCATCCACGCCGCTGACATCCAGCTCCTCGAACTCTTTAGCAAGCTCTGCGTCTTCATCAACGGCCATGCTTTCGTATGCCTTGGCGGTAGCCTCCTCGCGGGTAACAGTTTCCTCGAATTGTTTGATAGCGCTGAAGGCGTTATCTGCTTCACCCACACCGGCAAGGGCCTGAGCCACCTTTTTCTGGGCTCTGGCGGCGTTCTTCCTGGCTATAATAGTGCCGACGTTCCTCTCCGCTTCAGCTATTTTACGTTTTAGTTCTCCCACCTGGCTCTTCAGTTGAACGGAAGTCTCCTTAGCTTTTTCAACGCTGGGGGCCAGGGAGACCACCTGTGCGTCACATTCTGCCTTTTTTGCCAGGGCCTTCTTGGCCAACTCCTCGTTCCCGGCGGCCAGGGCCTTCTTGGCTTTGCTTAACCAATCTTCAGCCTGCGAAACGTATCTATTATATTCGACCTCCAGCCGGTTAGTGTTTGACAAAGCCTCCGCCGATGCCCTGATCACTCTGCCGAGCTCCGCCTTCATATCTTTTACTGTCTGCCGCAGTGTGGACTCGAAGGTTGCGTCCTCTAAAGTATCCATGGCCTTGCTCATCTGGCCCTT
This sequence comes from uncultured Nitrospinota bacterium, assembly GCA_964452105.1. Lineage (GTDB taxonomy): Bacteria > JAUXIQ01 > JAUXIQ01 > JAUXIQ01 > JAUXIQ01 > CAYVLI01. The sequence goes on along the minus strand of CAYVLI010000372.1, from coordinate 1,575 downwards.
CGTCACCCTCGCCCCTCTGGAAAAGAAATCTTTTATGAACGCCATTCTCTGCCTCCTGTTTCTTAAACAATGTCCTGAGAATTCTGTTCGAATATCTTGCGCAAGTCACCCTTCAGTTGATGAAATCGGCCAGCACATCTCTCGCCATTACTACATCGATGTTCAGGAAATTGAGGCAAGAGATAACGTCATCCTTGTCCTCATCCCCCAAGTCTTGAAGCTTACAGAAATTGTTAAGCGTTATTACCACTTCACCGTTGCATTTCTTGTAAACCTGAAACGAGGATGTGGAGATGCCGTTCTCCGCATCCAACAAAACTCTTGTCAAATCCAAGGTAACCTTATCCTCTGGCATGGTCATGCAAGAGAGGGTGTTAAACAGTATATTGTTCTCCAAAACACAGGTGAGAACTACACCACTCTCCAGCTCCCTGAGGCGAAAAACATTGTCTTCCTCCCCGGGGATTACCTCAAACCCTTCTTCAACGAGTAGTTGTTTCAGTTCATCAACATCTATTTCGCGATATACCACATCCGCTGCCATGAGCTCCTCCTCCTATTGCCGACCCTTCAGGGAATCTCCACCCCGGGACCGTAAGCATAGTGTTTACCATAATTTTCCTGTTCACTATGTGGTGGTAACCTGCTGACAAAAAGTTAAAAGGCACATTTCAAAAGTTAGCTGTACGAACAATCCGTTTTTGCCAACATTTGAAGGTAGAACCTTGTTTTGAATAGCTATAACTATTCCACCTTCATAAGAATGGAAACTGTGTAGGGTCTCTGAAAGGTAAGTTCTTCCCCAGTGTATCGGATTCACTGGATGTTACCCCTTCCAGGAAATCAACCTTACTGCTTAACAAAACCCTGCTTTGATGCCAATACTTCCCATTATACTGCCGCCCGCGCCGCAGCCCGACCTGCCAGAGGAATAGGGGGCGCACTCCTGGTGCATGCGCGAGCCACCCATTTGCTGTTGCTGTGCCCATGCTCCCACGCTGAGAAACAGCGCCACCGCTGCGGATGCCACGATCGATGTTAACAGCACCTTCTTCATTTCAGACTGCTCCATCAGCCTTACGTTTCATCCAAGAATCGGGTGACCATCGACACACCCCTCTGGTTTACTATCTTAGACGAACGAGTCAGTTTGTGGTTTCCCCTGCAGGTGCATCATTTTTCGGGGCCTCGATAAGTAAGAATTTTTGATTTGTCCCTATTTGTGTTCTTTGGCTCCGCAAAGAAATTTTTAAAAAATCCGATCTTCTCATCACTTACCCTAAAGAAAGCAAAAACACGGACAGCAGACTAAAAATTGAGGAAAGTCCTGAAAGTTACCCGGCCTTCACGAATACGGCGATTGGTATGCCGATAGAACCACTACCAACAGGAAATAGGGTTTGCGGTTGTTCGGGCGGAATGCTTAAGGGCGAAAACACGCTGGATCGTCGCACTATCAACAGATGGGAAACGCATCAATTAATCCTTTCTATCCAAAACATTAATCCGATTGAGAATATGCTTTGACTGCCCGAATGAACTCTGATAAATAAATCACAGTGCCATTTTGATAGG
>CAYVLI010000371.1:0-3088 GCA_964452105.1 uncultured Nitrospinota bacterium | reverse complement strand
ACCTTCACGTGCTCTTGTAAAAGGTTCTTGTTGTATATCTGGCCTATGGTGAAGGCGCGGCAGGATTTTGTCCCGTGCATGACCATGCCGGAGCATTTGTAATCTGTTACGAAATCGAGCAGGAGCTGGACGTGCATGTCCTTACAGCCCTTCTGGGCTCTGCGCCAGCGGATGGCGTTTCGTTCGTAGTCGCGACGGGCCATGTATTCGATGGGGTCGTCTGTTTTGATTTCGACTTCGTAGGGCTGGTTGGGGTAGTACATGGATTCGCAGGTGAAAACGGCGCCCTTATCCTCGAAGTAAGTGAAGATGTTCATGTTGTGCCAGGGGGGCAGTCCCTGACCCCAGCAGAGACGGTAGCGCTCGTCTTCGATGACTCCGATGCCCTTTTCGATGCGTTCGGTTAGCTCGTTATGCATTTCCTGGTAGAAGTCGCGCGCTTCCGGGCGGCACTTGTAAAACAGGCCGGGCACTATGCAGCTGAGCATATCACCCGTGGGCATGGGGCAGGGTAGGGCCTTTCGCAGTTCGTGGCACTCCCACCAGAGTCTGTGCACTTCTTCGGCTATCTTTATCTTTTCCCACAGGTAGCTTTCGTCGAGTTTCTTGCCGGTGTGTTTCGAGCAGAAGGAGGCAAAATCGCGAAGCTGTGAGATGGAATAGTTTACGTAGTGCTCCCGCACCAGGGGGTCGTCCCTGTCCTGGTCGATGGGAGGATAGACGACGTCGTAAAAATAGTAGGGCGTGTCCTGGTATCTGGCCAGGGATTGGTACCATTTGAATCGGGGATCGCAGATGGCGCTGCAGGCCAGGAGCAGGGTGGGGTTTGTCATTCCTCCGCGGGGAGTGCCTTCCGGGACCTTTCCGCCGCCTTCCTTAAACATGCGCGAGTATCCTATACCTGTCCTGACGTAGCCGCAGATGAGGTTCGAGAAGCCGTCCGCCTCGGCGGCTTCCAGTAGTGGATCGGCTTGCTGCTTGGCTGCGGCCAGGGCGGCGTAATTCTCGGTATAGACCGCGTCTATATCGTATGCTTCCATAATCTCCTGTTGTATTCCCACCATACACCAGGCCACGGGTTTGCCTGCTTTTCTGGACTCGACTGCCTTCATATACATCATCTTAGCCCAGTTGTTGGCTTTTTTAGCTATTTCCGTGGCTTTGGCAGCGGTTGTTTTCGTGTTTTTGCCGTTGTCCGACATCTATGACCCTCCTTATGGAAATGTTATTAAGGACAAATCACATTTTACACTAAATGGTATCCAAAATGAAAGTCTTTTACGAAGGATGAAGTAGCGCGCCTGATAAATAGGTTTTTTATGCGGTGGTTTGATGGTAGAAATCCTTGACACCCAAAATTTATTTTGTTAAGTATATAATAAATATGGTTGAATGCAAACATGTGAATTTTAAAAATAAGGTTGTTAACCCTGTTATCCCCACCTGAAAGGCGGGGTAATTTTTTAAATGAATATCCTGTAGGGAGGGAATGAAATTGATGTTGGGACTTGCACACGCTGCCGCGCCCGGCGGAGGAGGGGGCGCAGGGGGTGGGTTAGGAGCGCTCTTCCCCATTATAATTATGTTTGTAATATTCTACTTTCTGCTTATCAGACCCCAGCAGAAGCGGCAACAGAATGTCAAACGGATGCAAGAGAATTTGCGGAAGGGAGATCGGGTAGTTTTTTGTGGAGGAATGTACGGGACAGTAGTTAAGATAAAAGGTCAGATGGTGAATATAGAAGTGGCTGATAAGGTAAGAGTTGACGTGCAGAGAAGCGCCATCGCAGGACAGGCGAAACCCGCGGAAACGGAATGAGGATCAAGTAGCTTTAATGCTTTCAGGAGAGCGTCTTCGAGATTCCCTTCGCAGGATAGACCGCAAAGGATACAAGGCATATAAAGATATTTCAGGCGTTTATGACTTTGGCGCCTACGTCCTCTCCATTGATTATATTCAGGGAGACCCCTTTGCATCCCCTTCCCGCTTGAGCCTTCGCATCGAGCGGGATAAATCCGGTTTCCCTGATGCTTTGAGCCATAGCCGTCCCCGCAGGATAGCTTTTCAGGATTACCTCACGCGGTCTTTTTCCGCCGGTGCGTCCAGGATAGCGAAGGGCAACAGGGGAATAGGGACAAGCGGTCTTATCCGGATAGATAGTTGCGGACAGGAAATACTTGAGCGAAGTTCCTGTTTTGTTACGAGGGAATATATTGAAGTAAGGTTTGTTATGGGTCTGCCGGCCGCTGGGAGAACGGTATTGGGCCGGGAGGCGGAGGAAATGTTTTTCGGCGAGCTGCCTCGTATTGTGGAATCATCGCTGTTTTATAAAAGCATTAATGAGTCGGAGCTATGGCTACACGTTGAAACAGCAGAGGATCAGGATTACATAAGGGAGAACTTGGGGGAGCGAGGGCTGGTCGCTTTTGTAGCACAGGGTTCTCTGCTGCCCAGGATGAGCGGGGTGGACGAGCGTCCACTGGCGCCTTTTACGGGCTTCAGGGGAGAGCTTTCCGGCGGCCTTAAGGGCGGGAAAGGGTTACCGGCAAACGTAGTCCTCTTTCAGTCGCCTGGCAGCCTTAGAATAGATCTGGAAGCGCCCAACATAGGCCTGGTATCGGGAATGGGGATACCGGAGGGCATTACCCTTATAGTAGGCGGCGGGTTTCACGGTAAGTCCACGCTGCTCAAGGCGCTGGAGCGTGGGATATACAATCATGTTCCTGGCGACGGCCGGGAATACGTGGTGGCCAGAGGGGATGCGGTTAAAATAAGGGCGGAGGATGGTCGGAGCGTGAGCGGGGTGGATATAAGCTCTTTTATAAACAATCTGCCCTTTGGCAAGGAGACAGCGGATTTTTCCACCGGGAACGCGAGCGGGAGCACCTCTCAAGCGGCTAACATTATGGAGGCGCTGGAGATGGGCTGCAGGTTCCTTCTTATCGATGAGGACACCTCGGCCACCAATTTCATGATTAGGGACCGGAAGATGCAGGCTCTCGTGCCGAAGGAAAGAGAGCCCATTACTCCGTTCATAGACAGGGCCAGGCAGCTGTACGAAGAACTTGGCGTCTCCACCATTACAGT
>CAYVLI010000370.1:1212-3117 GCA_964452105.1 uncultured Nitrospinota bacterium | reverse complement strand
GGGGGGTCTTTTTAGAAAAGATCCCCTTATACTCCTTTCAATAAACCCCACCCAAACCCTCCCCGTCAACGGGGAGGGCAAGAGAGGGGTTATCCATTTGCTCTTGCTTTTTTTCTCACGTGCCGCCCATCATGGGGGGGATGAAGAGGACGGATACCTCCGAGCTGGATGCGTCTTCCACGGAGAGGCGTTCGTCTATGTCTGAGGGCTTTATCTGACGGTCGTTGACCGAGAGGCTTACGTGCCGGTGCAACCCGCCGTCCTCGGAAAGCACGTGCTGGCGAAATCCCTGGCCAAGCGATTCACTTAGCCTGATGAGCAGGTCGCGGACGGTTGCCGCCTCGGGCAAATCGAGCTCGATCCCGGAGCAGTCCAGGAAATCGCGATAGACTCCATAGAAAGCGATCTTTACCAGCACCTTTAATCAGTCCCTCAGAAACGCGCCTTCCCGGAAACCTTCACCAGCACCCCCGTAACGCTCAGGGGCGCTTTCATCCCTCCGGCCACGATCAGGTAGCGCAGAAAGAGTCCTCCCGCCAGGCCGGGTATGGAGGCGGCCATGGCCAGCCCCGCCGCAGCCGCAGCGTTTGCTCCCTGATGTGCGTATGATTGGGCCAGCTCCAGAACCAGCGGGAGCACCAGGCCCGCTGCGACGAAACCGGACCAGAAAAGGGGTGCGAGGGCGCCGGTGGTCAGCATGGAAACCGAAGGCCGGGACGCGGGCGCGGAGCTGCATCCATACAGGTAAAAGAGCACTATCACCGATTCGAAGATCAAGGTCAGGGCATCCGCCCTGGCCAGGCTGTGCATCTGAGTCTGGTGGAGGATGTTGGATGCGAGTGGAGACAGCGAAATTACCAGCATGAGCGCCATGAGTCCGGTTGACACTGCGGAGACAAGAAAGAGGAGCGGGACCATGGCGTTATTCCAGAAGGGAATGGGTTTTACCGCGCCGAGCAGCAGGCCGGTGTAAACCATGGTCAGGAAGGATAGGGCGAAGCCGGCTCCTTCGAGGATGAAACGGACTTCTACGGCCTCCTTCAGGATATGCAGGGGCCAGATGCGCAGGAAGATGTTTATAAGGCCTATTATTATGAATATGGTGAGTATGTACACCCCTCTGGAAATCCATGATGAGCCCGGCCTGGCGCCGGCTCTCATAAAACCGCCGGGCACGCCCAGATCCGATATGAGGAATACCGTGGATCCGAGCGCCAGGAGAGGCCCCAGGGTTATGCCCGTCCGGGAGATAAGTTCCCACTCGCTTCCCAGGAGATCGGCCACCGCTCCCGCAGCGTAAGCCCCTGCTCCCACACCGGCCAGGAAGAGATAAGCCGCCACCTTCCAGCCCCAGATGGCTTGCCTGTCCTGTCCGCAGAGAACCTTTTCGCTGGTATCTATCATGCGCTCACCTCATACTGGCAGGTAATAGACCGAGGGTTCGGTGCCCAGCTCGGGATTGAGCTGGAACCCCCCTTTCTCCCTGATAAGCCGGGACACTTCGGAGTAGGGGTCGTCCAGGTCTCCGAAGTAGCGGGCCCTGGTCATGCAGTTGGCCACACAGGCGGGCTCCAGCCCCTGTTCGCGGCGCTGGATGCACAGGTTGCACTTCTCCACCCGACCGGTGGAATGCTCGCTCTCCCTCCCTTCGAGGGTGTCGGCCCCCATCTCCTCGTAGGGTGTCCGGTAATTCCCGTAGTAATTCTGTTCCCGTTCGTTGAAATAGCGTGCCCCGTAGGGACAGGCCACCATGCAGTAGCGGCAGCCTATGCATTTCTCCCCGTCCACGGTCACCGTGCCGTCCTCCTCCTTTACCGTTGCGCCGGACGGGCAGACGCTCTCGCAGGCGGGTTCCTCGCAGTGCATGCAGAGCATGGGCAGCGAGAGCCGCCGCACCGCCGGGAA
>CAYVLI010000370.1:0-1112 GCA_964452105.1 uncultured Nitrospinota bacterium | reverse complement strand
ACCACCTGAGGGTGTATCCCTTCGACCAGCACCGCGCGCCCGCGAACCTTGCCTGCGTCTTTGGACTCTACCCACACGGGGTCCCCGCTCTTGATGCCCTTCTTCCTGGCCGTTTCGGCGTTTAATGATACGAAGTAGGAATATGGGTCCATCTTCTCGGAGATTTCCGATAGCCAGGGGTTCTGATAGGTCATGGAGAAGGTGTGCCAGGCGACCCTGTAATAGATGGCCTGCATGTCGTATTCTCCGTCCTGGCCTTTCAGGGCGGCGCAGGGTTTCCAGTCGGGCAACGCCTGAAAATCGTCTGTATCCGGCCAGGGGAGTCCGTTCTCCTTGACCACAGCCTCCGTCATCTCCCCGAACTTTTTCACCCACTCGAAGTATATGGGCACACGGGCTTTAATAAAAGGTTTCCAGTAGGCCTCCTGGACCTTCTTGGGCCACTTGATGACCCCGTTCTTCTTGAACCACTCCAGCCCATGCTCGGGCCCGAAGTAGTGCTTGTAGATGCGGTCTCCTATCTCCTCCCAGGAATATTTTTCTGAGGGCTTGAGGGCGTATTCGCTCCTCAGGCCGAAGTAGTGGTTGATTAGAACATAATGGTCCGGAAGCATTCCCAGGCGTTCGTCTATATCCAGTAGCACCTCGCAGAAGTGCCGCCTCTGCCCCATGGGCTCCACCACCGGCTGTCGTATCTGCCATCCCCAGTCGCCCATTCCCACGGGGAAGTGGTGTATGTGCAGGTTGGGGGAGGGGTCGAGCCTCTCTAGGTAGGAGGCGTCCGGGAGGACTATGTCGGCGAAGTCGGTTGTCTCATCCAGCCACAGGTTGAACGAAATCACGAACAGTTCCCGCAGCGCCTGTGCGGTGGTTTCGGGGTTGCCGATGCTCATGAGGCTGTTGGCCCCGTAATTGATGAGCACCTCGGGTTTGTAGGGTATCTTGAAGTCCTCTCCTCTGGTCAGGGTGAGCACGGCCAGGTGGCTGGAAAGGGCCAGAGGGAGGAGGTCCGTCATGCTATAGCTGGTGGGCGCTTGCGGTTCGGGCGCGGGATAGGGTTTTGTCGAATAGCCCGGTTCCGTGGCTCCGAACCAGAGGCCGGGGGTCAGCAG
>CAYVLI010000369.1:0-3129 GCA_964452105.1 uncultured Nitrospinota bacterium | reverse complement strand
GAGACAGCCTCTATATAGTAGTAAACGGCAGTGTGAACATACTGGTGCGCAACGAAGAAGGAAGAACAATCAGGACGGCTACCGTGCGCAGGGGGGAATGCTTCGGAGAGTTGGCCGTGATAGACGGTAAGGCACGCACCGCCACAGCCATGGCCATGGAGGATACGCTCCTTCTGGAGCTTTCCGGCGAGCATTTCCTGGAGCTTATGAGAAAGAACTCTACCATGGCCGAAAACCTTCTGTTACTATTTTCCAACAGGGTAAGGGAACTGGAGGTAAAGCTGGCGAGTTTCGAGTGGGAGGCGAACGTAGACAAACTAACCGGGCTTTACAACAGGCGCTGGTTCGACGCCATCCTGGACAACGAGTTCAAACGTTCCACGAGATACATTCATCCGCTGTCGATGCTCATGCTCGATATAGACCATTTCAAGGGGGTCAACGACAATTACGGCCACCTCACAGGCGATCATGTGCTGCAGCAGGTGAGCGCCGTGATTAAATCAGGTACTCGCAATACCGACTCCACCGCGAGGTATGGCGGCGAGGAGTTTACCGTGATACTACCCGATACGCAGATCAAAGACGCAACCATCGTGGCCGAACGAATAAGGCGGCAGATGCTGGACTATAATTTTATGGATGAGAGAGGGAAGAAAATCGACGGGGTAACCATCAGCATAGGAGTCGGCGGAAACATCGGGCTTCAGCGGCCTACCGAGCTGGTGGAGAACGTGGACCAGGCGCTGTATCTGGCCAAGAGGAGCGGACGCAACTGCGTCAAGGCGGCTAACGGCGGGAGCTCACAGCCCGATGGCGAATAGCCGCTCAATATTTTCCGGCCTCTTTCCCGTAGCGAAACATTTCGTAAACCGCGCCGGCGCTGCAACCGGCGTGTATCGAGTTGCTGTCGGATAATATATAGCCACCGCCTTCTTTGGCCTGGGTCATGCAGCGGTCCACCTCCTCGCGGACCCCTTCCAGGTCGTCCCGGCACAGGACCATGCCCACATCCACGTTACCCATGAGGACCAGCTTATCACCGTAGTCTCTCTTCACCTGCCCCAGATCCACCCCCGCTGCAGGTTCCAGGGCATGCACACCGGCGAAGCCGGCCTCCACGGCCCCATTCAGCAGGGGAGTGATGTAACCGTCCGAATGCCATACCACCGGTATATCGACGGACTCACAAATTCTCCTGTATTCAGGGATGACCAGTTCGTTGAACTCATCCGGAGATATGAAGGTACGCTCCTTGTACGCTACGTCATCACCCATGAGGATGAAGTCAACGCCCAGTTCCTCCGCATATTTCGCCATGGCGATGAACCAGTCCGTACGAGCCACGAGGTGCTTCTTGACCAGCTCGCGATTATCCATGTAGATAAGGCAGAACTCCAGTTGGCCCATGCTCTCCATGACCATGCCGAAGGGGCCGGTATGGGAAGACAGGGCAAAGGCGTGGTCGCCGTATTTTTCTATTGTCGCCCTGGTCTGGGGCGGGTCGGTGCGTTCTTCAAGCCTCAGAGGCGGCACGTATCGCTCTATATCCTCTTCGGTCTTGACCATGCCGCCTATGTACGAGCCCTGTTTCCAGATGCGTCCGAACTCGTCCACGCCATCCCAGCCACCGAAAAACCCGCCTGAAAGTTGCATTTCGGGTGGGATTTCCTCCCGGAGTGATGCGAACTGGGTTCTTCCCTGGCACCAGGAAAGGCTCCTTATGGGAAAGATATCTACATTCAGCGCCTGTAGCGCCTTATAGGGGCGGCCCCCGCCGAACTCCTTGATGAATATGGGATCGAGTCCCAGTGTGAAAAGAGGTACCCTGTCCGGTATCTCGTGCTTCAGCGCTTTGAGCGCTCTTTCCCGTGAGGTCATTGCCGCCATGGCTTTCTCCTTTACCAGTTGCAACCCTAATAATTTCGCTCATGAAGATATTTAACATCTACGCTATCGGGAGACAACCTCAAAAGGTGAGAGTCGGGTTCAGAACCCGTTGGTGAAAATGTCGTACCACATGCGAGCGGCGGCGAAGGCGATGACGCAGGCCAGCACCATCCTCAGGACTCTGGGCTGCGTCCTTTTGCTCACGTAGCCCCCTATCTGGGCTCCCGGCAGCGCGCCCAGGACCAGCACCAGGGCGAGAACCAGCGGCACCTGTCCCGTGGCGAATTTCCCTGTGAACCCGGCCGCCGATGAGATGAACACTATGGCAAGGTTGCTGCCCAGGGCGATCCTGGTCGGAATTTTAAGAACAAACAGCATGAGTGGTATGAGTATGAAAGAGCCGCCCTGGCCCACCATCCCCCCCAGCAGCCCCACCAGAACCGCGACACCCACCGCGGCCGCCTTGTTGAATCTTACCTCATCGAGGGGGACTTCCTCATCCCTCTGCGGCTGCGGGATGAACATCAGCACAGCCGCTACCAGGGCCAGCGCCGCGAATATTCCCACAAGCACATTGTTGTGCATCGACCTCGAAATTACCGCGCCGGTAAGTGCGGAGATCAGTATGGCGCTCCCCATGTAGATGACCAGAGAGCGGGAAACGAAGCTGTACCTCCCGTGCCTGATTGCGCCCGACAGACAGGCGAAGAGGCCCTGAGTGATGGTGAGGCCGGTCACCGCTTTCATGTCCAGCCCGACGCCTCCCAGAAGCGGAAGCAGATAGAGGAGTGCGGGGGCCATTATGATGCCCCCGCCTATACCCAAAAAGCCGGAGAAAAAGCTCACCCCCAGCCCCAGGAGGAACACTATGGTTGCGGTATGAAGGTCCATTTGGCGATCCAGCAGGTCATGGAGATAGCGTAACGGTGTCCCCTCGAGAATGACTGTCCGCCCGCGAAAGCGCAGTTTACAGGAAAAACAAGCGTTTTTCCATATGCGTTTGTGAACTTTCCGGGGTTGCCCCTATCCCCCCGTTGCTTAAGCAACTCTGCCGGATGAAAGATGCCGGATACCGCTCGTTATGCCCGCCCGTGCGGCCGGATTACCGGTAGGGTGGGCTCTGCCCACAAGATAGCCTTTCTTCCCTCCCCGGGCGGGAGGGGGTATTGAATAGCTTTTCGCATTGTGCTGTCGGGTCTCCGCACCCGACAGCATTTGAACCTGTTAGGTTCGGAGACC
>CAYVLI010000368.1:0-3140 GCA_964452105.1 uncultured Nitrospinota bacterium | reverse complement strand
AGATGATTATTTTCCTTGCTGGTATCAACCGACATCAGCCTACCTCCTCATGTATCAGCAAGATAATAGCTATTGATTGAAATAATACAGGAATGAAGTTCGATACCTTAACCTGCGGTATGTACCTCAGAATGGGTTTTCCGGGACCATGATAATGTCCTCGGGTTGTATAACGTCCCCCATTTTAGCGGGTTGTTTAACTCTCTCTCCTTCTCTTTCCCTTACGACAACTGTCCTGTTCCCGGCGGCAAATCTTGTCACGCCGCCAGCCATAGCAATCGCTTTAAGAACAGTTGTGCCCTTCTCGAGGTTATATCTGCCGGGGTTGTTGACTTCGCCGAAAACATAGAAATACTTGGCCTTGGGCACAAGGATGGTATCACCATGTTTAAGGACTATGTTTTGAGTGCTGTCACCTTCCAGCAACTTCCTGAGATTCACCTTAATCTTTTCGCTCTCGCTGGCTTCGCTCACAGCCACGGGACCCGATTTTTTGGTTTCGGTCTGCGGTCTTATGACCAGTACTTCGTCTCCGGCTTCCCTCGTAAGGCCACCCGCTTGGGTGAGAATCTCCACCAGGGTTATGGTCTGGCCGGTGAGAGGATACGTTCCCGGCCCCTTGCCTATCCCCTGTGGGCCGCCCACTTCACCCATCACGTAAACGCGCTTGCTGTTATACTCCTCTACGGTAACTGTGACTTGTGGATTAACTATGTATCCGGACGCCAGGCGACTGACTATCTCTTTTTCCAGTCCGTCCACCGTTTTGCCAGCGGCTTTGACTTTCCCGATCAAGGGATAAGAGAACTCTCCATCCCTCGAAACATGGACAGTCCGGTTCAAGTCCTCATTGTCCCACACCTGAGCCTTCAAGACGTCTTCGGGGCCTATAACATAATCCCTGACGGCATGATTCTCTTCGGGGACTATCAATTCCGTGGCTTTCTTTTCAAAGACTTCTCCTATGCTCGCCGACTTCGGTATAACCGGTATCTTAAGTGATTCGTTTTTACCTTCCCCCTTCGCACCCTTCTGACTCGATTGCTTACTCATCTTCTCAATTTCGGGTATAGATGGATATCTGGAACACCCGATAGCAAAGGCAATAAACAAAACTATAAATAGAGGAGTAATAGTCCGCATTCCTCTGCGCATAACTTTTCTCTCCCGACACTTCGAACCTGAGTCTCTGATTACGGAGGCGTTAAATCGCCTCTAAACATTTTTAATAATAGTTTTTCCGATAGACTATATTGGACAACACTACAAGAACTGCAAATCCTTGGAAAACTATACAACATCAGGAACTGCCAGCTTTAGGAAAGGTGGTTATTCCCCTCATGGGGAAAAGGCAGCTGCTTCACATCTATCATTAAAAGGTTACCCGCTTGAAGGCCCGAAGGCCTCTATGGTTCCTTTCTAAAAACTTTCTATGGCTTTCCCTATGAATATTTTATGCTCTCGAATCACTCCGACCAATGCGTAGGTGGATAGTTCGAGGATACCTCCAGGAACCGGCTTACAACCTCCTGGCTCAGGAATCTATCCTTAAAAGTTACCCCTCCACGACATCCATGGCTATCAAGACAACAGGTGAAATATTTAAGTCAAACAATTTTTATCATATAAAAGGATGTTTTTCAACAAGAATATTGTCAGTGAATCCGCTTCTGGACATCCTGCCCCCTTTTCAACGATTAGAAATTATCATATTGCTGCTATAATACGTTGTAGCAGGATTTGCGGGCCCGCTTACTGGCGGAGAATTTTATTCAAAATATATGAGAAATTCGGGAGAGGCAAGGTGAGCCAGGCTCTCGTTCCCTACATAAGTGAAGGCAAAATCAGAGCAAGGGTGAAAGAATTAGCCGCATCCATCTCTGAACAATACAGAGGAAAGGAACTCGTACTTATAGGGGTATTGAAAGGCGCCGTCTTGTTTATGGCCGATATTATGCGCCAACTCGATGTAGATTTCGAGTGTGATTTCGTGCGTCTCTCGAGCTACGGGGGCGCTACGGACAGCTCAGGTCGGGTTCACATCTTATCCGAACCCTCTTGCTCGCTGTCTAACAAAAACGTGCTGATGATAGACTGCGTGGTGGATACAGGTCTTACTCTCGAGTTCCTGATGAATTACCTTCGCGGCGAAAAACCCCTGGATATGAGGAGCTGTGTGCTGCTGAGCAAAGAAGCCCGCCGCAGCCGTTCACTCTCACTGGACTACGTGGGCTTCACCGTAACAGAGAATCTATTTCTGCTGGGATATGGTCTCGACCATGCCGAGAAGTACAGAGGGCTCCCCTATATAGCCTACCTAAAAGAAGAATAAAATTAACCGCCCGCTATGGCTGGAATAAAGACAAGCTCCTGCCCGTCTGTCAATTCCGTCTCAAGGTCCATGCGTCTGCCGTCGGAGAGGATAAGTATTCCTTCCCTGTACTCGCCTGTCTCTTCGTCGATGAGGAACTCTTTGAAACGCGATCCATACCTTGCAGCCAACAAATCTATGAGATTGCTCAAATTCGATCCTTCCAGTTTTACGTCTTCGCCTTCCGTTCTTGCTACATCTCGAATAGGCCCCTCGAACCTGACCTTAATGACCAACTTACACCTCCTGTTTATTCCCGCACAGTGAAGGCATATTTTCAGCGCCAGCGCGCCATCAGCTCGCTACGGCTCCTTCTTTCTCCAGCACTTCAAGGACATCGTACAATTCGAGCGCTTCCAGTTTGGCTCTGGTGGGCAGGGAGGTCTTCTTGTCCCAACCATGATAATCATAGTATTCATCGAGCAACCGGTCAAACCAGTCCTCCGCTTTCATGCCCTTTCCAGGCCCCTCTTTTATCGGCTCTTTCATCCAGCGTTCGCAGAGTGTATCGTCCTTGCGGCGCAAGCCCAGTCTGGAGTTAAAAGCCTTCTCCAGATTATAGGTTCTCTCACCAGAAGCGTAAAGCTCGTCCCCGGTCAACTCTATCCCCGTGAGCGCTGTATAGGTTCTGGCGAACAAATCCAGGTCTATGTTCAGGGGGTTAAGAGCCGTCCTGAAGACGCATACACCGGTATTGTTGATGGCAGTAGTGTGGTTCTCGCTGCGAGCAGCTCCCTTGCCTTTATGGTCGGGCGTATAACCCTCTCCG
>CAYVLI010000367.1:0-3141 GCA_964452105.1 uncultured Nitrospinota bacterium | reverse complement strand
AGGAGAGTACTGGCCAATCCCTCGCCGGATTGTTTGCTGAGCCTATCCACCCGGCGCTGAAACTTCTCCTGCATCTGGTTAAGAATAGTGCTCTTACCCGTTTCCGATGTTATAGCTTCCATACGTTTCCCCCCTGTTATCTATACTCCGGAACTCCGGACGTTTTCACGATAGAGAATATATCAAGTTTTTTGGTTAACAAGTACTATTTAAACTGCATCTGTACAGGCCACGAACCGACGAATCCGTATGATGGATTTACAAACCAACGGTAAATGTGATAAAAACTGTAACCTGATAACTTCTACTGCCATCGAATTGGCATGTGCAAGAGTTTGTCGGCCCTTTTAATCGGAATCTATCGAATCCGGGGAGAATATATTATGGAATTCACACTTTCCACCGAACAACAACGACTAATAGAGCTTGCCAGGGGCTTCGCAGAAAAGGAAATGAAGCCGTATGCAGATGAGTGGGATGAAAAAGGAGAATGGCCTGGCGAATGCTTTAAAAAAGCAGCGAAACTCGGTTTCACGGGCATGCTCTGCCCCAGGGAGTATGGCGGTACGGACATAGGGTTTTTGGGTACAGCCCTCGTTTACGAGGAACTTGCCAAGGGCTGCATGGGGACTACTTTCAGCATAGTCGTGCACAACAATTTCGGGAAATCCGTGTTCGCGCGGGGCAATGAAGAGCAGAAGCAAAGCTGGGGTGTCTCCGCAATAAAGGGGGAAGCATTGGGCGCTTTTTGCCTCACGGAACCCAATTACGGCTCGGACGCCGGTAATATCGAGTCAACGGCCGTCCCTCAGGGAGACCACTACCTGATAAACGGCACCAAATCCCTGGTCAGTAACGGCGGCGTTGCAGATTACTATCAATTTCTGGCAAAGACGGACCCGGCCGCAGGTAAGAGGGGTATAAGCTCCATCATAGTGGAGCGCGACCATGAAGGCGTATCCTTCGGCCCCCGCGACAGGAAGATGGGAGGAAACGCCCTCATTACCTGCCAGATGACCCTCGAGGACTGCCGTGTACCCCGCTGGAACCTGCTGGGTGAAGAAGGAATGGGCCTCAGGTATGCACTGTCGGGGATAGACGTAGCCAGGGCAAACGTGGGCGCATTGTGCTGCGGAATATCGCAAGCCGCCCTGGACGAGGCCGTAAAATATGCCAAAGAGCGTGTACAGTTCGGCCGGCCGCTGGCAGAATTCCAGGGGCTCCAGTTCATGATGGCCGATATGGCCACCGAAATCGAAGCCACACGTCTGCTCACACACAAGGCCGCCTGGCTGCTGGATAACGACATGCCAGCCACCGTATCAGCAGCCCACGCCAAACGATTCGGAGCAGACATGGCCATGAGCGTTACAAACAGGGCCGTTCAGGTTTTCGGAGCTTACGGCTACCTGCGTTCATACCCCGTGGAGCGCTACCTGCGCTGGGCCAAGATGTGCGCCTTCGTAGACGGCACCACACAGATACAGCAGGTGGTAATCGCCCGCCACATGTTCGAGTAGAACATCAAACAGCGCCATATTATCATTCGACTTTGAACATTAGAAAAGTATAGCATCGCGAAATGCAGATGAGGAAAAGAACAGAGCATATTCTGACCATTCTCATATACGTAGCCAGCGTGGGGGCGGTAACTACTCTGCTGATGGAGTACGGTTATAAAAAACCCCCCATGCCTGCCCCGATCCTGCATGCCATCAATTACGCCATAGTCGCCATCTTCATTTCCAACACTATCATCAAATTGATCTTCGCGCCGTCGAAGCTGCGCTATCTGAAACTGCATATAATTGAGTTTATCCTGGTAACGATGTTTATCGTGACCCTCCTCCTCATAAGGGAACTGGCTCCAAGCATCCTTCACAAAAATATCATCGCCGCCACCAGGATTTACCTTGTAATCGTGCAGATTTATATTTTGGTCTATATGGCCTATCACCTCTCCTTCGTGGGCAAAAAGGTGAGCGAGTTGGGCCTCAAGCCGCCCCAGATAGTGCTGTTGAGCTTCCTCATAGTCGTACTGACGGGCACATTGCTGCTGAGCCTTCCCAATGCTACCGCTTCAGGGGTGCGTGCACCGCTGCTCACGGCGCTCTTTACCGCCACCTCAGCCACCACAGTTACCGGCCTCATAGTGGTCGATACGGGAAGCTATTTTTCACACATGGGGCAGATAGTTATTCTAACCCTCATACAGATAGGGGGCCTCGGAATGATGACCCTGGTGGCGTTCTTCTCAATGATTGTTGGAAGAGGTATGGGCCTCAGGGAAAGCGCACTGGTGGGTGACATACTGGACCACGACTTCATGGGCAGGGTGGGAAGCCTGATCGTGGTAATCATTTTGACCACCGCGGCGCTGGAGTTGATCGGCACCGGCCTGCTCTATCTGGTATGGAAAGATGAATCGTTTTTGCATGGGGGAGTCTTTTACTTCTCGCTCTTTCACGCTATCTCCGCTTTCTGCAATGCAGGCTTCAGCCTGTTTAAGGACAGCTTCATCAGGTTCAGAACAAACTATCCCTTCAACTTCATAGTGATAACCCTGATAATCCTCGGGGGGCTCGGTTTCCAGGTGCTGAAAAACATATTCTCCACTATTCGATACCGGATTAATAAAAGAATACGCAGGGAGCGCATATCCCTCCACACTAAGCTGGTGTTGACGGCTACGGTAATCTTGCTGGCGCTGGGTACAACCGTATTCTTCGGTCTGTTGGGAGGCGCTGATGAAAGCGGATTCGGGCTTCCTCAAAGAGCCATGGTGGCCTTTTTTCAGTCCGTTACCACCCGCACCGCCGGTTTCAATACCACGGACATAGGCGCGGTAAGCGTGCCTTTTCTATTCATGGCCCTGGTCTTAATGTTCATCGGCGCATCGCCCGGCTCCACTGGTGGAGGCATTAAGACCAGCACCGCAGCAGTTATCTTCGCCTATATGTTGAACATATTCACAGGAAGAGGACGAGTCTCCACTTTCAAGAGGAGCATTCCCGATGAGTTAATCAAGAAAACTCTTGCGGTTCTGATTGCGTCATTCACACTCATCGCCCTGGTAACTTTCATGTTGACTTTGTTTGAAAAATACTCTTTCATGGACTTGCTGTTTGAAGTTACCTCTGC
>CAYVLI010000366.1:0-3163 GCA_964452105.1 uncultured Nitrospinota bacterium | reverse complement strand
GCGATGGGGTAAACGTTGAGTCTGTAATAGAGGTCCTCGCGCATCCTGCGGGCGCGAAGGGCCTCCTCAAGGTCGATGTTGGTGGCGGCGATTACCCTCACATCGACCCGTATGTTTCGGTTTCCGCCCACTCTGGTGAATTCGCCATTCTGAAGCACGCGGAGAAGTTTTACCTGAGACGAAGGGCTAAGCTCGCCCACCTCGTCCAGGAAAAGCGTTCCTCCGTCGGCTTCCTCGAAGCGGCCTATGCGGCGTGAGTCGGCCCCCGTAAAGGCCCCCTTTTCGTGGCCGAAAAGCTCGCTCTCGATGAGGGTTTCCGGTATTGCGCCGCAGTTTATCTTGATGTATGGCTTTCCGTGTCTGGGGCTGTTGTTATGTATGAGGTCGGCGATGAGTTCCTTCCCGGCGCCGCTTTCGCCCTGTATGAGCACCGTGGTCATGCCCTCCGCGACATTGAGAGCCATCTGTACGCAGCGCTTGATTGCCTCGCTGTTCCCCACGATGGTCTCCTGAGCCCGCACTCCGCCTAATTCCCGACGCAGGCGCAGCACCTCGGCATTCAAGCGGCCCCTTTCCAGGAAGAGGGCCATCTGGCTTGCCAGGCCCTCGGCCAGCGCTATCTGGGATGGCGTTACGGAGGGTCGGGCTTTGGCCCAGGCCAGGCAGAGGGCGCCGAAGGTCTCTCCTCCCGTTATTAGCGGGGCGGCGAGCACGGCGCTGCCTTTAAACACTTCCCTCATCATCCTCTGTGTTTCCCGGTCGTTGCCGCCGGCCTCCAGGAAGAGGGTCTGCCTCTGGCTCAGCGCGACCCGGAGAGGAATAAGCTCTGAAAGTTTCAGGGATATTCTGCTTGCCTCGGTTAAAGGTTCACCATCCGGCGCAATGAAGGATTCCAGTTGCAAGGCGGCACCGGCGTCGTCCATGAGAGCGAGGCACCCATGCTCTGCGCCCAGAATCTGGACGGCTTTCCGCACGATAAAAGAGGTGAGTTCCAGTGAATCCGTCCTGCTGTTTACGTCGTTGGCTATCTCCAGGAGGGTTCGGGTGACTTCCACCTCCCGCTCTTTCTCCGTGTACATCCGGGTGTACTGAAAAGCTATGGCCACCTGCTGGGCTATGGAGGCGAGGAAGCTTTTCTCCTCGGCGCTCCACCGGTATGGGCGGCGGCAATGATATAACCCCACCAGGGCCAGATACTCGTCCTGGAAACTTATGGGGATGATCATAGCCGAAAGTATCCCGCGGCCCCGGAGTATGTGCTGGAAGACCTGCGGCAAATCGTCCGAGGAGACGTCGTCAGCGGTAAATGCCCGCTTCCAGGCATCTGCGTTCATGTCGTCGAACAGCCCGTCTGCATCGAATACCCGGCCCAGGTAGGAGGGCAGGTTTTTGTCTTCCATATACTCGTAGGCCACCTTGAGCCCGTCTGAGCCATCTTTCGCCAACACCTCGCAGCGGCAGACCTCCATGGTCCTCCCCAGTTCGTCCACCGTGGCCTGAAGGAAAGCGCCCAGGTCTATGACGTTGCATATCTCAGGGCTGATGCGATTGAGCATCGACTCCAGACCCTGGTACATTTTCAGTTTTTTCTCTACGGCAAGCCTTTGCTCTTTCATAATCCCGACCCCGCATGATATTAATCATGGTTTTATAATTTCGATAGGCTTAATACCAGATGATACCTGAAACGATCCGTTTGTCAATGACAAAACATCCGAAGCTGTATCGTAATGATACGAATAGCTTTTTATCGGGACTATGGCGGTTCGAAATGATGCATTTCTACCATTTAGAGCCAATTAGAGTGTCTAAATGATACATGTTTTGTGGGCTTTTGCCAATGAAATCCGTTTTTCATGCCCATTTCAAATATGGACTGGATTTAAAATACCTTTCTTTTTCAATATCTTGTAAGCATTTAACCCGAATAAATGATTTTTTTGTCCGAAGGAACCGTTCTTGCACATAAAGATATACAATAGGACTCTTTCATCACTTTAATTGATGAACCGAAAGGAGAAGATGGCTTACTACGTTGGAATAGACGTCGGTACGGTGAGCGTAAAAGGCGCCCTGGTGTGCACGCAAGGAGATGAATTGCCATCCGGGGAAGCGATAGCCAGGGCGGGGTTCATCGAGGTAAACGGAGACACCGAGATTCATCATGATTATTCCCTTCCCACCCTGGTATCAGAGTACCGGAGAATGAGGGGGCAGCCCATCGATGCGGTTCGCCGGCTCCTGGACGAGATATTTTTGATGGCGCCCGAGGAAGAGTTGAAGGGCATGAGGATAGTGGGAGCGGGGGCCAGGCTGGCCGCGGGAATACTGGGGGCCCGCGCCGAGAACGAGTTCAAGGCCATAGCCAGGGGAATTGAGGCGCTATATCCCGGAGTGCGCACCGTGTTCGAGATGGGCGGGCAGAACTCCAAATATATCCGGCTCGAACAGGAGACTGCGAGGCGAGGTTATTCGGGGCGCATGGGCATTGCGGATTATGAGACCAACGGGGACTGCGCCGCCGGTACGGGTTCGTTCATGGATCAGCAGGCGTCGCGGCTCAAGTACAGGGTAGAAGAAGTCGGAACCATCGTTCAGGAAGCCGCCAAGTCGGCCAAGATAGCCGGACGCTGCTCCGTATTCGCCAAGTCGGACATGATACATGCCCAGCAGAAGGGCTACCAGCCGGCCGAGGTGCTAAAGGGGCTCTGCGAAGCGGTGGCCAGGAACTTCAAGGGCGCCATAACCAAGGGGAAGAAGATAGAACCCGTGATAGCCTTCATAGGCGGAGTCGCCGCGAACGCAGGAGTGGTGGCGGCCATGGAGGAAGTGTTCGACCTGAAAGGCGGGGAGCTTTTCATCCCCGGATATTACGCGTGGCTGGGCGCCATAGGCGCTGCGCTCATGGAGGCGGAGGCCTCTAACGGCAAGAGCCATACTGTGCAGAAGGAAGTTGGCGGTCATGAACAGAACGACCGCTTCCCCGTCAGCGAACCCCTCGCCATGGATAAGGTCGTGCTGCTGAGGGACAGGATAAGGCCCTATCGCTTGCCGGATAACGGACACCCTGTGGACGTTTACCTGGGCATCGACGTCGGCTCCGTCAGCACCAACCTGGCCATGGTGGATGAAATGGAAGCCACCTATGAGCGCCTACGGGAGA